>NZ_JABXGG010000079.1:0-260 GCF_022627875.1 Herbaspirillum sp. C7C8 | reverse complement strand
GTGCTGAAGCGGTCTGCCGCCACCGCACCGCCGTGCACGCGGCGTACGGTGCCGGCGTTCTCGAGGGTGGCGAGGTCCCGGCGGACGGTTTCGGTGGTGATGCGGAAGCGCTCAGCCAGCAGGGTCACGCTGACCCGGCCGCTGCCGGCAACAAGCTCGGCAATCTTTTGCTGGCGTTCCTCGGCGAACACGTACCCTCCGTTGCGTAGCTTGCTGGTGCTGTGGTGGCCGGCACCCTGTTTGGCGTGACTGGCATCACA
>NZ_JABXGG010000078.1:0-260 GCF_022627875.1 Herbaspirillum sp. C7C8 | reverse complement strand
GTGACCAGTCCGGTGTTGTCGGCGGTGCAGACGGTGCAGCAGATGGCG
Source organism: Herbaspirillum sp. C7C8 (assembly GCF_022627875.1). NCBI lineage: Bacteria > Pseudomonadati > Pseudomonadota > Betaproteobacteria > Burkholderiales > Oxalobacteraceae > Herbaspirillum > Herbaspirillum sp. C7C8. Next base: position 212 of record NZ_JABXGG010000078.1, on the reverse strand, counting down.
GAGGCGGCCAGTAAAACCAGGAATGGCCGAGTACAGGCACTGGCTGCTGCAACGGCGGGCATGTCGGTTTATGGCGCCGTGGGAGAGATGCAGAAAGGCGCTGCCGAGGGTTCAGCCAACGTCGGTATCAGCGCGACGATTGGCAGCAGCCAGAACGGCAGTCGTACCGAACAGAACACGGTGACGCAACGCGGCTCCACCGCTACCTCCGG
>NZ_JABXGG010000077.1:0-263 GCF_022627875.1 Herbaspirillum sp. C7C8 | reverse complement strand
GACAAGCTGGCGATGGTGCCGGAAGGGCGTGGCGTATTTACGCGCATGAGCATCCAGGAAAACCTGTTGATGGGTGCCTACACCAGCAATGACAAGGGCCAGATCCAGGCCGACATCGATCGCTGGTTCGAGGTCTTCCCGCGCCTGAAGGAGCGTGCGGCGCAGATGGCCGGTACCCTGTCGGGCGGCGAGCAGCAGATGCTGGCGATGGCGCGTGCGCTGATGAGCCATCCCAAGCTGCTGTTGCTGGATGAGCCGTCGAT
>NZ_JABXGG010000076.1:0-264 GCF_022627875.1 Herbaspirillum sp. C7C8 | reverse complement strand
GCCCTGGATGCCTTGCGTCAACGCCTGTCGGAGCTGCCGCGGGTGGAAGTGGCGCAACTTGACCTGGTGTGGGTCGAGCGCCTGGCGGCCATCCTCAAACTCGGTGACCGCTTCGTCTTCGGCCTGGCCGTGATGCTGATTTCTGCCCTGCTGTTAGTAATCGGTAACACAATTCGTCTACACATTGAAAACCGCCGTGTCGAGATCGAAGTGATCAAGCTGGTAGGCGGCACTGACGCCTACGTGCGCCGGCCTTTCCTGTAC
>NZ_JABXGG010000075.1:0-269 GCF_022627875.1 Herbaspirillum sp. C7C8 | reverse complement strand
CACCTTTACTTGTATGTACAAGCATGGACAACCAAAATATTCGGACCTGTTGTTCCTGCTTTGATTTTTTTTTGGGGGGGGGTGAAGCGAGCGTCGGTCCGGCTTGAGTTTTGCGGCGGCGCTCGATCTCACAGGCGATGAGAATGTATCGCCAAGCCCATCAGCGAGAAATGAGCTCAATCAAGCAAAACCGCCCCTGAACTTCCAGCCCAAGCAACTCATCGTTGCCCTCCAGCCGCAGGCAGTCATACAACCCCAACCTCTGCACC
>NZ_JABXGG010000074.1:0-244 GCF_022627875.1 Herbaspirillum sp. C7C8 | reverse complement strand
ATTTCATTAATAAAGGGAAGACACGGAGGCAGGGCGGGATTCATGAGGCAGGGAGGGGGCCGGGGGGCCGGGGCGGGGGCTGCAGCAGAGGACGGGGGGGGGCGGGGGCGGTGGCGGGGACCCAGGCGAACGCCATGCGCTGCGCCGGCATCATCGGCAGGACGGCGGGCGGGACTTGCGGACCGGGGCCGGGCCAGCGGAACGGGGCGCCGTTGGCGCCCGGCACGGGGGAGCCACCGCAGAG
>NZ_JABXGG010000073.1:0-272 GCF_022627875.1 Herbaspirillum sp. C7C8 | reverse complement strand
GCATTGCCGTACACCGGTTCGCAGATGATGCCCGCCAGCTGACGGCCACGGGCGTCGAGGTCAGCCAGCTTGGCGTCGACGTCCTGCAGGTAGTCGGCGGCGCACTCGGCCCCGCGGAAACGACCGCGGAAGGTGTTCGGTGCTTCGACCGGGTGTACCCAGTCCGGTCCGGTTCCCAGGGCTTGCGGGTTGTCGGCGATCGACGTGGAGATGGCATCGGTGGCCACCGACCAGCCGTGGTAGGCCTCCAGCACACTGAGCAGGTCGCGCCC
>NZ_JABXGG010000072.1:0-272 GCF_022627875.1 Herbaspirillum sp. C7C8 | reverse complement strand
AACCTGGGCTTGGCCAATCTGATTGCCTGGCGGGTCAGCCGTGCACAACCGCTGTCGGTGTCGATTGCCGTCAATGACTACGGATTCGAACTCCTCAGCCCTGCCAAGGTGGACTGGGCCAGTCACCTGCCGCAAGCGCTCGGCACCGGGGATCTGCTGGAAGATGTGCTGGCCAGCCTGAATGCCGGGGAAATGGCACTGCGGCGCTTTCGTGAAATTGCCCAGATTGCCGGGCTGGTGTTTGGCGGCTATCCCGCCGCGCAGAAGAGCAC
>NZ_JABXGG010000071.1:0-273 GCF_022627875.1 Herbaspirillum sp. C7C8 | reverse complement strand
CGTCAGTTGCGGCCAGCGGTCCTTGATCATCTTGCCCGACACGGCCATGGACTCCTGGCCGTTGCGCCGCACTTCCAGGGCCTGCTGGGCCCCGAAACCCTCGGGATCAGCCTCGGCCACCAGCTGCTGCAGGGCCGGAAGCAGGACGTGGGCGTGGACGTCCACAGTGGGGGATTGAACTGAATCGGTGCTCATGCGGGTTCCTTCAGCATCGTGGACAGCGAGTTCATCAGGCCGGGCACGTTGGCGTCGCGGACGCCGTCGAGCATCCAC
>NZ_JABXGG010000070.1:0-228 GCF_022627875.1 Herbaspirillum sp. C7C8 | reverse complement strand
ACGGGATATAGAGGAGACGGAGAGGAACATACGAAGCAGAACGCAAGCGGAAAGTAGAGACGCGGGTGCCACTGGGCTTCGGGCGCACTGCGAGGACCGGGCCCCTCGCAGGAAAGCGCGCTGTCCCCCCGCCTGCCCCCCCCCCCCCCCTACCTGATCGCCCCCAGCCCGGGCGCGCCGCTCCACCTCCTGCCCGCCGCCTCCCCCTTCCGCATCGCCTACCTCCTA
>NZ_JABXGG010000006.1:0-212502 GCF_022627875.1 Herbaspirillum sp. C7C8 | reverse complement strand
ACCAGCCCTGACGCGCGCCTTGCCACCACGCCTTCTGGGGGCAACGCATCTCACAGATTGAATGTGAACAGGCCCTACAAACAAGAACGGCCGGATCCGCGCGGATCCGGCCGTTCTTACGTCTGGTCTGCCTTCGGACGGCGGGACTTAAAGTTCATACATGTCCTTCTCGCCCTCCATGACCTGCGCAATCAGCTTGCGGTTCAGGGTGGGCGCCAGCAATTCGATGAAGGTATAGACATATCCCCGCAAATACGCCCCTTGCTTCAAGGCCACGCGCGAGACATTAGTGCCGAACAGGTGGCCGGCCGGGATCGCCCGCAGGCCGCGGTCGCGCTCGGCGTCGAAGGCAATGCCGGCAATGATGCCCACCCCCATGCCCAGCTCCACATAGGTCTTGATGACGTCGGCATCGATGGCTTCGAGCACCACATCGGGTTTCAACTGGCGCAGCGAGAAGGCATGGTCGATCTTGCTGCGGCCGCTGAAGGCGGAGTCATAGGTGATCAGCGGATTGGCGGCGATCTCTTCCAGCGTCAGGCTCTTCGATTGCAGCAGCGGATGGTCGGGCGGCACCACCACCACGTGCTCCCACTGGTAACAGGGCAGCGACACCAGCCCCTCGCCTGAGGCCAGCGCCTCGGTGGCGATGGCAATGTCGGCCTGGTCGTTGCGCACCATCTCGGTGATCTGCTTGGGATTGCCTTGCAGCAATGACAAATGCACCTTGGGATATTTCTGGGTGAAGGCTTGTACCACCTTGGGCAAGGCATAGCGCGCCTGCGTGTGCGTGGTGGCGATGGTGAAACTGCCGCTGTCGTGGGCGGCGAATTCCTTGCCGATGCGTTTCAAGCCATCCACTTCCTGCATGATCAGCTCCACCGAGCGCAGCACCGCCCGACCCGGCTCGGTCAGGCCGCGAATCCGCTTGCCGTGGCGGGTGAAGATGTCCACGCCCAGCTCTTCCTCCAGCTCGATGATGGCCTTGGAAACGCCTGGCTGCGAGGTATAGAGGGCCTTGGCGGCCTCCGTGAGGTTGAAGTTCTGCCTTACCGCTTCACGAACGAAACGGAATTGATGAAGATTCATGTGGGAATTCCTTCGCTTCTACCTAGTAAGCGGGCGGCGCCCGGCGCCAGCCCTGCCTGCTTCATTCGCCGCATTTCCATATGCCAAAGGCGTATATAAGCAAATAAATACTATGTAGTTTGGTTTGAAACATAAGTTTATTACGATTCGCAGACTAATGGGCGAGGTGTTATGACTGTTTCTTATGTAGTAAGCGGATTTGCCGTAGGACTGCTGGTCGGACTGACCGGGGTTGGTGGCGGCTCGCTCATGACACCGCTGTTGACCTTGCTGTTCGGCATTCATCCTTCGGTGGCCGTGGGCACCGACCTGGCCTTCGCGTCAGCCACCAAGACCGCCGGCACCCTGGCCCACCGCTTCAAGGGCACGGTGCGCTGGGATGTGGTGCGCCGCCTGTCCTACGGTGCCCTGCCCGCTGCGCTGGTGACTACGCTGCTGCTCAAGCATTTCGGTGCCGTCAGCGACGGCATTGCCCTGACCATCCGCTATTCGATTGCAATCTCGGTGTTCCTGACCGTAGTGGCGCTGCTGTTCCGCTCGCGCATGCAGGCCTGGCTCAACGCCCATCCGGAAGCCCAGTTGCAAGGTACCAGGCTGGCCAGTGCCACCATGGCCGCCGGGGCCCTGCTGGGCACGCTGGTGACCATTTCCTCCATCGGTGCCGGTGCCGTGGGCGCGACCTTGCTGGTCTTGCTGTATCCTCGCCTGTCTCCGGCGGAGATCGCCGGTACCGACATCGCCTATGCCGTGCCGCTGACTGCCATCGCTGCACTGGGCCACTGGTGGCTGGGTTCGATCAACTGGGAACTGTTGGCCACGCTGTTGCTGGGCTCGGTTCCGGGCATCACCATCGGTTCGCTCGCAGCGCGGGCGGTGCCGGAGAAATTCTTGCGCGGCCTGCTGGCCATTACGCTGACGAGCGTTGCAGTCAAGCTGATTTGGTAGGCTTATTTTCAATCGGGCGCACCCTGATCCGGGCGCCCATAAGACGTTAACAGGGAAGACAAGATGTACCGCTATGACCAATACGATCACCTGATCGTCAAAGAGCGAGTCGCACAATACCGAGACCAGGTGCGTCGGCGCCTGTCGGACGAACTGGCCGAAGACGAATTCCGTATCCTGCGCCTGCAGAACGGCCTGTACCTGCAACGCCATGCCTACATGCTGCGCATCGCCATTCCCTACGGCATGCTGGCCTCCAATCAACTGCGCAAGTTCGCCGAAATCGCCGTCAAGTACGACCGCGGCTATGGCCACTTCACCACCCGCCAGAACATCCAGTTCAACTGGATCAAGCTGGAAGAATCGCCCGAGATCCTGGAGCAGTTGGCCAGCGTGGAAATGCACGCCATCCAGACCTCCGGCAACTGCATCCGCAACACCACCTCGGACGAGCTGGCCGGCGTAGCCGCCGATGAAATCGTCGATCCGCGTCCCTATGCCGAACTGATCCGCGAGTGGAGCACCTTCCACCCCGAGTTCGCCTACCTGCCACGCAAGTTCAAGATCGCCATCAGCGGCGCCGCCGAAGACCGTGCGGCCACCGCCGTGCACGATATCGGCCTGCATGTCATCAAGAACGAGGCTGGCGAAGTCGGCTTCCGTGTGCTGGTCGGCGGCGGCATGGGCCGCACCCCGATCCTGGGCAGCGTGATCCGTGACTTCCTGCCCTGGAAGCACGCCATGTCCTATCTGGAAGCGATCCTGCGTGTGTACAACCAGCACGGCCGCCGCGACAACATGTACAAGGCCCGTATCAAGATCCTGGTCAAGGCCATCGGCCCCGAGGAGTTCGCGCGCCAGGTCGAAGCCGAATGGGCAGACATCAAGGATGGCCCCTCCACCCTGACCGAAGAGGAACTGCAGCGCGTGGCCAAGTTCTTCACCGATCCGGCCTACGAAACCCTGCCGGCCGTGGATGCGGAATATGAACGACTGAAGGCTGAAGACCGTGGTTTCGCCAACTGGATCAAGCGCAACGTCAAGGCGCACAAGCAGGCCGGCTATGCAGCCGTGCTGCTGTCGCTCAAAAAACCGGGCGTGCCGCCGGGCGACATCACCGCCGACCAGATGAACTTCGTGGCCGACCTGGCCGACCAGTACAGCTTCGGCGAACTGCGCGTGACCCACGAACAGAACCTGGTGCTGGCCGACGTCAAGCAATCCGAACTGTATGCGCTGTGGAAGGCCGCCAAGTCGCATGGCCTGGCTACGCCCAACATCGGCCTCCTGACCGACATCATCTGCTGCCCGGGCGGCGACTTCTGCTCGCTGGCCAATGCCAAGTCGATCCCGATCGCCCAGGCCATTGCCGAGAAGTTCGAGAACATCGATTTCCAGCACGACATCGGCGACATCGAACTGAACATCTCCGGCTGCATCAATGCCTGCGGTCACCATCACGTGGGCAACATCGGCATCCTGGGCGTGGACAAGGATGGTTCGGAGTGGTACCAGGTCTCGCTGGGCGGTGCCCAGGGCAACGAGTCTTCGATCGGCAAGATCATCGGCCCCTCGTTCTCGGCCACCCAGATGCCCACCGTGATCGACCGCCTTCTGCAGGTGTACGTCAAGCAGCGCACCGAGGAAGAACGCTTCATCGACACCGTGCGCCGCATCGGTGTGACCCCGTTCAAGGAATTCGTTTACGCAACGCCGATCCGTTCGGCCGAGTATGTCGCAGGAGAAGACGCAAATGCCTGAAATCATCAAGAACAAGACCGTCGTCAGCGACGACTGGACCGTCCTGCGCCTGGCTGAAGGCGAGACCGCAGACACCGTAGCGGTACCGCAAGGCCGCGTGATTGTGCCGTTGAAGGTATGGCAGGCCCAGAGCGACGCTCTCAAGGCGCGTACCGAGATCGGCGTGTGGCTGGCCAGCGATGAGCGTCCGGAAGAACTGAGGGGCCAGCTGGAGAACTTCAAGGTCGTCGCTGTCGACTTCCCCAAGTTTGCCGATGGCCGTGGCTATTCCATCGCCTACAACCTGCGCGCCCGCCTGGGCTACACCGGTGAGCTGCGTGCCATCGGCGACGTCCTGCGCGACCAGTTGTTCTACATGCAGCGCGTGGGCTTCGATGCCTTTGCCGTGCGAGCGGACAAGAACATCCACGATGCCGTCAAGGGCCTGACCGACTTCTCCGAGAAGTACCAGACCTCCTGGGACGAGAAGAACCCGCTGTTCCGCCGCGTCAAGCGCGAAACGGTGCAGGCCGCCGACTGAACCGCGATTGTGAAGAAGGAAGGACAGCCCATGGCCAACCCAGGCTTGCAAGACCTCATCGCCAAGACCCAGGCCACGCTGGAACGCATCGCCGCCGAGTACGCCCCGGCCGCGCTGGCCTCCAGCCTGGCCGCCGAAGACATGGTGCTGACCGACCTGATCCTGCGTGGCAAGCTGCAGGATCGCATCAGCATCTTCACGCTGGAAACCGGTCGCCTGCACAAGGAAACCGTGGGCATGCTGGACCGCATCCGCGAGACCTACGACTACGAGGTCGCGCCCTATCGTCCGCAGCCCGAAGCGGTAGAAGCCTACGTACGGAAGAACGGCGCCAACGCCTTCTACGACAGCGTGGAGCTGCGCAAGGAGTGCTGCCACATCCGCAAGATGGAGCCGCTCAATCGCGCCCTGCAGGGCAAGGCTTCGTGGGTGACCGGCCAGCGCCGCGCACAATCGGTCACACGCGCCGAGCTGCATGTGCAGGAACGCGACGAAGCCCACGGCATGGAGAAGTTCAACCCCCTGGCCGACTGGTCGGAACAGGACGTGTGGGACTACATCCGCGCCAACGACGTGCCCTACAACCCGCTGCACGACCAGGGTTACCCTTCCATCGGCTGCGAGCCCTGTACCCGCGCCATCCAGCCCGGAGAAGACATCCGCGCCGGCCGCTGGTGGTGGGAGAACCCCGACTCCAAGGAGTGCGGCCTGCACGTGGTCGATGGCAAGCTGGTGCGCATCAAGGCGCATGCGGCGAGCTGAACCAGAATTCAATCAAAGCAACAACAAGCAAAGCATCGGAAGGTCCGGCATGAACACAGCGGTAGACAAACTCTTTTTGGACAACGCCAGCAACCGTCACCTCGACTGGCTGGAATCGGAAGCCATCCACATCATGCGCGAGGTCGCGGCCGAGTGCAGCAACCCGGCGCTGCTGTTCTCCGGCGGCAAGGACTCCGTAGTACTGCTGCGCATCGCCGAAAAAGCCTTCCGCCCCGGCAAGTTCCCCTTCCCGCTGGTGCACATCGATACCGGCCACAACTTCCCGGAAGTCATCGAATTCCGCGACCGCCGCGCCGCCGAACTGGGCGAGCGCCTGGTGGTGCGTTCGGTGGAAGATTCGATCAAGCGCGGCACCGTGCGCCTGCGCAATCCGCAGACCGATTCGCGCAATGCAGCACAAGCCGTAACGCTGCTGGAAACCATCGAGGAATTCAAGTTCGACGCCTGCATCGGCGGTGCTCGCCGCGATGAAGAAAAGGCCCGCGCCAAGGAACGCATCTTCTCCTTCCGCGACGAGTTCGGCCAGTGGAATCCCAAGGCCCAGCGCCCCGAACTGTGGGACCTGTATAACACCCGCGTACATCCGGGCGAGAACATGCGCGTCTTCCCCATTTCCAACTGGACCGAGCTGGATGTGTGGCAATACATCGCCCGCGAAAAACTGGCCCTGCCTTCGATCTACTTTGCGCACGAACGTGAAGTGATCCCGCGCAACGGCCTCTTGGTACCGCTGACCGACCTCACCCCGGCGCGCGAAGGCGAGACCGTCGAAAAGCAGGTCGTCCGCTTCCGTACCGTGGGCGACATTTCCTGCACCTGCCCGGTCTCCTCGGACGCCGCTTCCGTGGAAGCCATCATCGCCGAGACCGCAGTGACCCAGATTACCGAGCGCGGGGCCACCCGCATGGACGACCAGACGTCCGAAGCCTCGATGGAAAAACGCAAGAAGGAAGGATATTTCTGATGAACGCCGCCGCAACCCAAGCACAACTGGCCCAGGCCACCGCACAATCGCATGAACGCGGCCTGCTGCGCTTCATCACCGCCGGTTCCGTGGACGATGGCAAGAGCACCCTGATCGGCCGCCTGCTGTTCGACAGCAAGGGCATCTTCGCCGACCAGCTCGACGCCATCTCGCGTGCCAAGCACAAGCGTACCGTGGGCGATACCGTGGACCTGTCGCTGCTTACCGATGGCCTGGAAGCCGAGCGCGAGCAAGGCATCACCATCGACGTGGCCTATCGCTACTTCGCCACGCCCAAGCGCAAGTTCATCATTGCCGATACCCCAGGTCATGAGCAGTACACCCGCAACATGGTCACCGGTGCATCTACCGCCGATGCCGTCATCATTCTGGTGGACGTCTCCAAGGTGAAGCTGGGCGACGATGGCAGCGTGGAACTGCTGACCCAGACCAAGCGCCACTCCACCATCGCCCACCTGCTGCAGATCCAGCACGTGATCGTGGCCGTCAACAAGATGGACCTGGTGGATTACGACCAGACCGTCTATGACCGCATCGTCGGCGCCTACCAGCAGTTTGCGCAGCAACTGGGCTTGAAGGACGTGCGCGCCATCCCGCTGTCGGCGCTGGCCGGTGACAACGTAGTGGAGGCCAGCGCACGCATGTCCTGGTATCAGGGCCCGACGCTGATCAACCTGCTGGAGTCGCTGTCGGTGTATGAAGATGCGCACGAAGAAGCCTTCCGCTTCCCGGTGCAGCTGGTGGCGCGCCACAACGGCCACGAAGCCAATGATTTCCGTGGCTACATGGGCCGTATCGAAGCCGGCAAGGTCGCGCGAGGTGACAAGCTGGTGGTGCTGCCCAGCGGACAGAGCGCGACCGTCAAGGACATCCAGACCCTGGATGGTTCGCTGGAATCGGCCTCGGCCGGCCAGTCGGTGACCATCCTGCTGGACGAGTACCTGGACATCTCGCGCGGCGACCTGCTGGCCGCGGCGGCCCAGCCCTCGACCATCCTCAAGACCGTCAACGCGGATGTGTGCTGGCTCTCCGAAGAACCGCTGGACCTGCGCCGCAAGTACTGGCTCAAGCACACCACCAAGCAGGTCGCCGCACGCGTGGCCAAGGTCGATACGCTGCTGGACATCAACACTCAGGAACGCCGTCCCGCCGACACGCTCAAGCTCAACGACATCGCCCGCATCAGCGTGAACGTGCAGCAGCCCATCGCGGCCGATGCCTACCAGGACATCCGCGCCACCGGCGCCTTCATCCTGATCGACGAAGTGAGCCATCAGACGGTGGCCGCTGGTATGATTCGGATCGACTGAATTTCCTTCGATCCGCAATCGTCTCTTCGACCAGGCCATGGCCACCCAACAGGCAGCGACTTCCTACTCTTCCGATTCACCCGCCCCCAGCCCGGACCATCCGGGCATGGTGTGGCTGGTTGGCTCCGGCCCTGGGGCCGCTGACCTGTTGACGGTGCGTGCCGCGCGCCTCTTGGCGCAAGCCGAGGTCGTGCTGCACGATGCCCTGGTCACGCCGGACATCCTGGCACTGTGTCCGCAGGCAGTGCTGGTCCCGGTGGGCAAGCGCAGCGGCCAGCGTTCCACGGCCCAGCCCGTGATCAACCAGAAGCTGGTGGAAGCGGCTCAGCAGTATCGCCGCGTGGTGCGCCTCAAAGGCGGCGACCCCATGCTCTTCGGTCGGGCCGATGAAGAAATGCGGGCGCTGGAAGAGCACAACATTCCTTACGAAATCGTCCCCGGCATCACCGCCGCACTGGCGGCCGCCTCGGCTGCCAAGCGGCCGCTGACGCGACGCGGGATTGCGCGCAGCGTTTCCCTGTTCACCTCCAGCACCGGCGTGGACGAGCCGGACGAAGTGCGCATGCCCAATGGCGATACCCTGGTTCAATACATGGGCGGACGCGAAGCCACGGCCACCGCGCAGCGCTTGCTGGCGCTGGGCCATGCGCCTGATACGCCGGTGGTGGTGGTGGAGAACTGCAGCCGTCCTGACCAGCACATCTACCATCTGCAACTGGCAGGCCTGGAAGCCGGGCTGCAGGCCTGCAGCGGGCCGGTGCTGGTGATGATCGGGCCGGCACTGGCGGATCGGGACTGACGCCCATGCACCTGCTCCACGACCCTGCGGCCCCTGCCGCCGCCCCCATCGATTTCGAGGCATTCCTCAAGGTCGATATCCGCATCGGCACCATCATCGCCGCCGATGCCTTCCCTGAAGCCCGCAAGCCTGCGTTCAAACTGAAGATCGATTTCGGTCCGGGCATCGGTGTGCGCCAGAGCAGCGCCCAGATCACTACCCACTACACGCTGGAGCAGCTGGTCGGTCGCCAGGTGGCGGCGGTAGTGAATTTTCCGCCGCGCCAGATCGGCAAGTTCATGTCGGAAGTGCTCACGCTGGGCTTTCCGGATGCCCAGGGCGAGGTGGTGCTGTTCAAGCCAGACCAGGCCGTACCCAACGGCGCCCGGCTGTTCTGAAGGGCTCTAGGGCCTGTTCCCAACAAGCAGATGGCCCGTATTCCGGGCCATCGTCGCATGCGGGAGTGCCGATGGCAGGATCAGCTATTGGCCGTCCCCACGCAATAAGCGGCAATCGCCTGCAACACTGCCTCATCCTCGCCCACCGCAGCGACGGTGCGCACTTCCACACCTGGATGCGCCTGGCGCAGTTGCTCCAGCAATTCCGGCAGGTCACGGCGCACGTGCCCGCCCTGCCCCAGGAACACCGGAATGACGGTCACGCGCCGGCTGCCGGCGGCAATCTGCCGCGCCGCCACGGTCGGCAGGTCCGGCTGCATCAGCTCCAGGAAGGCCAGCTCCACGCTGGTCCCCGGCATGGCCGCCTGCGTGAGCGCGCGCAGGCGCTCGAAAGGCGCCGCCCAGGCGGGGTCGCGAGCGCCGTGGGCGAACAGGATCAGGCTTTGGGAAGTGGCTTGGCTCATGATGTGCAGCAGTCTTTCAGGCTAAGTATTCGAGATCACGGGACGGACTCAGGTCCGCTCCACCCACCACAGCGCACCAATGGCCAGCGCCATGAACAACAGGCTGGGCAGCGCCGCCGTCATGAAAGGCGGCCAGGTATTGAGCAGGCCAAGGTGGGAGAACAGGCTATTGATGAGCTGGAAGCACACCCCGATCATGATGCCGGTGAAAATCTTCAGGCTCACACCACCCGCGCGGAAGTGCAGATAGGCGAACGGCAAGGCCAGCGCCAGCATCACGAAGATCGACAGCGGATAGACGATCTTCTTCCAGAACGCGATCTCGTAACGATCGGTACGCTGGTTGTTGGCCTCCAGATGCTTGGTATAGGCCAACAGGTCGTAGGCGGACATGCGGTCCGGATCGGCGAAGAGCACCGAGAGAATTTCCGGCGTCACCTCGGAGACCAGCTTCACATGGGCGAGCTTGACGGTCTTGACCGGCTCGGTGATCTTGCGGTCCTTGCCGCCGACGAAGTCCGATTGCACCACATCATTGAGCACCCACTGATGATTGCCTTCGTAGATGCCGGTCTTGGCCGTCACCATGCGCGCCATGTGGAAGTCGGTATCGAGCTCATAGAGCTTGACACCCTCGATGCGGCCATCCGGCTGCACCGTCTGGATATTGATGAAGCGGCTGCCGGTCACATTGCCTTCCAGGCCATTGTCCTTGATCACGTCCTTGGCCCACATGCCCGAGCGGAACTGGGAGGACATCGAGGCGCCCTGGGCTTGCAGCTTCAACTTCTCGGCCCATTCGGAAGCCTTGGGCGCGATCAGCTCGCCGAACACGATGGTCAGCACCGCAAACCCCACGCCGATACGCAGGAGCACCTTGGCCGCCATCCCGGTGGACATGCTGGAGACCCGCATGATGGTGAATTCCGAGCGCGCCGCCAGTTGCGAGAGCGTGTAGATGGTGCCGATGAGCACCGCCGTGGGCATCAGTTCATAGACATTGCCGGGCAAGCCCATGAGCACGTAGAACACCGCCTGCTGCAACTGGTAGCCGTTGCGACCGACCTGTTCCAGCTGGCCCATCATCTCGAAGAAGGCGAACAGCGCCAGGAAGGCCGCCAGGGCGAAGAGCACCGAGCGCGTGATCTCGGTGGTGAAGTAACGTTGGATGACTCTCATCTCAGGCCTCGCGCTGGAACGTCATGGCGCGCCGCACTCGGCTCCACAACCGGGATGGGTGGGCGGGATGATTGATGTTCAGGCGCAGGGCGAACATGCCCACCACCAGCAGCGCCACGATCACGTGCACCGGCCACCAGGCCATCATGAAACTCATGCGCTGCTGCGCCACCGATGCCTGGAACACGCTGACCGTGTTGCTGTAGACCACGAACAGCAGCAAGGCCACCAGGAGTCCCAACGAACGGCCGGCCCGCGGATTGACGAAGGACAGCGGAATGGCCAGCAGCATCAGCGTGAGCGCCATCAGCGGCAGCGCCATGCGCCAGAGCAGCTCGCCACGGGCATATCCGTCCTGCTTGCCCAGCAGCTCGGCCAGCTGCAGCGCGCGCGCCGAGCGCTCACCGGCCGCCGTTTGCGACTGATTGCCGATCAGCAGCCCATAGCGCTCGAAGTCGACGATCTGGAAATCCGGCAGGCTGGGCGAACCGTCATAGCGGCGCCCCTTCTGCATGACCACGAACTTCTCGCCATCCGGGTCCACCTTGGTTTCGCCTTCCTTGGCGACCACCACGCTGTTCTTGCCATCGGGGTTGATGGTATTGACGAAGATGTTGCGCACCTTGGAGGCATCGCCGGAAATGCCTTCGACGAAGAAGATCCGGTTGGCCGCCGCTGACTGCTGGAACTTGCCCGGCGAGACACGGGCGATGTCCTCGCGCTGCTCGAAACGGCTGCGGTATTCGCTGCTCTGCTCATTGGCCCAGGGCGTAACCACGAAAGAGAGCGCGGCCACCAGCGCCACGATGGGCCAGCCAAAGCGCAGCACCGGCGCGATCCAGCGCGTGAGCGACATGCCGCAGGCGAACCAGACCACGATCTCCGAATCCTGGTAGCTGCGCGTCATCACCAGCAGCACCGAGATGAAACCGGTGAGGATGAGGATGATGGGCATGTAGTTCAAGGCCTGGAAGCCGATCAGAGCCAGCACGTCTTGCGACGCAACCTGGCCGCCTGCGGCCTGGCCGAGGATCTTGATCAGCATCACGGTCAGGGTGATGGTGAACAGCGTAGTGAAGACCCCACCTGCGGTGCTGGTCAATTCGCGTCGTAGGGCGCGTTGGAAAATCATGGGAAGGCTGGCTTGGTTTCTGGTGTCGGGGTCATTAACGGATGGCCTGCGCGGATGTCCGGCGCCCGGCATCGTGTCCGAAGCTGGCTTACCTGGCTGAACGCATGCGCGCGTAGCGTCGAAATGGGCTCTATAATCGCCAGGTAATTCATATAAAGGACGAACGATGGACTTTAGCACAAAAACATTGGACGCAAAAAACGCCTTGACAGGCGTCAAGACCGGCGCGCTGGTCGTTGGCATCTATGAAAATCGCAAGCTGACCAAGGCCGCCAGCGCCCTGGACAAGCTGGGCGCCATCAGCGCCGCGCTGAAGTCGGGTGACATTTCCGGCAAGCCCGGCTCGACCCTGCTGCTGCGCGGCGTGACCGGCATTGCCGCCGAACGCATCGTGCTGCTGGGCCTGGGCAACGAAGAAGAGACCGGCGACAAGAACTTCGCCGCCGCCAGCAGCGCCCTGGTGCGCACCCTGGCCACCCTGGGCTGCGACAACGCCGCCCTGGCCCTGCCCCTGGATGGCATCAAGGGTCGCAGCCTGGACTGGGCCATCCGCACCGTGGTGCTGGCCGGCCATGACGCCGCCTATCGTTCCGACACGATGAAGAGCAAGAAGGACCCCGCTCCCACCGGTGTGAAGAAGATCACCCTGCTGGTGGCCGCCGAGCAAGGCGCTGCCGCCAAGACCGCCCTGGCCGAGGCCGTGGCGCTGGCCAACGGCATGGCGCTGACCAAGGAACTGGGCAACCTGCCCGGCAACGTCTGCACCCCGACCTACCTGGCCACTACCGCCAGGAAGCTGGCCAAGCAATTCAAGCTGGGCGTGGAAGTGCTGGAGCGCAAGCAGCTCGAAGCGCTCAAGATGGGCAGCTTCCTGTCGGTCACCAATGGCAGCGACCAGCCGCCCAAGTTCATCGTCTTGAAGCACATGGGCGGCAAGGCCAAGGATGCACCGGTGGTGCTGGTGGGCAAGGGCATCACCTTCGACACCGGCGGCATCTCGCTCAAGCCGGGCCTGAACATGGACGAGATGAAGTACGACATGTGCGGCGCCGCCTCGGTGCTGGGCACCTTCCGTACCATCGCCGAACTGGGCCTCAAGTTGAACGTCATCGGCGTCATCCCGACCTGCGAAAACATGCCCTCGGGCCGTGCCACCAAGCCGGGCGACATCGTCACCTCGATGTCCGGCCAGACCATCGAAGTACTCAACACCGATGCCGAAGGCCGCCTGATCCTGTGCGACGCGCTGACCTACGTGGAGCGCTTCAAGCCGGCCGCCGTGGTCGACATCGCCACCCTGACCGGTGCCTGCGTGGTGGCCCTGGGCCATCACAACACGGGCCTGTTCACCCGCGAGGATGACAGCCACGACCAGCTGGCCAACGCCCTGCTGGCCGCCGGCAAGGAAAGCGGCGATACCGCCTGGCGCATGCCGATTCAGGATCCCTACCAGGAGCAGTTGAAGTCCAACTTCGCCGACATCGCCAACATCGGCGGCCAGCCCGGTGGCAGCGTGACGGCGGCGTGCTTCCTGGAGCGCTTCACCCGCAAGTACACCTGGGCGCACCTGGACATCGCCGGCACCGCCTGGAAGAGCGGCGCGGCCAAGGGGGCCACCGGCCGCCCGGTGCCGCTCTTGACCACCTGGCTGCTCAACCAGGCGCACGCCAGGTCGGCACGCGGCTGATGGCCCTTGCGGCATGGAAGACGATACCGGTTTCGCCATGACCGTCTTCCTGCCGCAGACCTCGCCCGGGTTCACCACGGCAAGACCACCGCAGCACTTTGTGTTGCGGTGGTTTTTTTTCATCTTTTTACTGCTGTCGGGCAGCCTTGGACTGATCCTGCCGGAAACGTCCGTGGCACAAGACACGCCGATGCCGCCTGCCCAGACCGTGCGTTTTCCTTCATCTGACGGAAAAACCACCCTCACCGGCTATCTCTACGATCCCTTCGGCGCCGGCCCGCATCCGGCCATCGTACTGCTGCACGGACGCGCCGGGCTGTACTCCTCGCGCGTCAACGCCGCCTGCACCCAGGTCGGTCCGGCCATCCCCTCGCCCTGCGATGCCGATGCGCTCACGGCGCGCCATCGGGCCTGGACTGCCTACTGGGTCGCGCGTGGCTACGTGGTCCTGCTGGTAGACAGTTTCGGCCCGCGCGGCGTGGCCCATGGCTTTGGCCGCTACACCCATGGCTTGCCAGAACGGGACGCCGTCAACGAACTCACCGTGCGCCCGCTGGATGCCGAAGGCGCGCTGCAATGGCTGGCCACGCGCAGCGAGGTCGATGTCCGCCGCATCATGTTGCAAGGCTGGTCCAATGGCGGCAGCACGGCCCTGAACGTGATGCAGCGCCAGGCTGCACGACCGGCCGACGATGCGCCCACTTTCGCCGCCGCGCTGGTGTTCTATCCGGGCTGCGGCAAGCAGGCCCTGCTGTCGTCCCACCCTGAATTCGACAAGCCCGTGCAGGTGCTGCTGGGCAGCGCCGACGACGAGGTCTCGCCGCAGACTTGCCAGCGCGTACTGCGCCAGACCATCCCCATCCGCCAGGCTCCCGCACCCGTGGTCAAGCTCTATGCCGGGGCCACGCACGACTTCGACGATCCCGGCCGGGCGCATCAGTCGGTCCAGGCCAACCGGGCGGCACGCCAGGATGCACTCAGGCAGCTGGGGCCGTGGCTGGACCGGATCGCCCCCTGATCGCGGTGCACCGACATCACAGCGGCGACCTTCTGCAAAGGCGCCGGTTCCCGTCTAGACTGTTGATCCTTCCCCGGAACACTGCCACGCAACTGCGGTCGGTAGTGAGGTCGACGCAGTTCATCCCAAGCAATGCCAACAAGAAAGGATCAGCATGACCAACGCCACCCATCTTCAGAGTGACCTCTTCAAGCCCATGCAGCTGGGCGCAGTGCAACTGCACAATCGCATCGTCATGGCTCCGCTCACCCGCAGCCGTGCCAAGGCAGGCGACGTGCCCAGCGACCTGGCCGCCCAGTACTATGCCCAGCGTGCCGGTGCCGGCCTGATCATCGCCGAGGCTACCCAGATCTCGCCGCAAGGCAAGGGCTACGCCTGGACACCCGGCATCTACGACCAGGCGCAGGTGGCCGGCTGGAAGAAGGTCACCGACGCCGTCCACGCAAAAGGCGGGCGCATCTTCCTGCAGCTGTGGCACGTGGGTCGCATCTCGCACCCCGACCTGCAGCCCGGCCATGCGCTGCCGGTCGCTCCCTCGGCCATCAGGCCGCAAGGCAATGCTTTCACCGAAAGCGGTTTCAAGCCCTTCGTCGAACCACGCGCGCTGGAGGCCGCGGAGCTGCCCGGCATCGTCGCGCAATACAAGACCGCCGCGCAACTGTCGATGCAGGCCGGCTTCGATGGCGTGGAAATCCACGCCGCCAACGGCTATCTGCTGGACCAGTTCCTGCGCGACAAGAGCAACCAGCGCACCGATGCCTATGGTGGCAGCATCGAGAACCGTGCCCGTCTGCTGCTGGAAGTGGTCGAAGCGGTGACGTCGGTGGTGCCGAGCGAACGCGTGGGCATCCGCCTGTCCCCCATCAGCCCGGCCAATGACATCGCCGACAGCGATCCCAAGGCGCTCTTCAGCTACGTGGTGGAGCAGCTCAACCGCTACAAGCTGGTCTACCTGCACGTGGTGGAAGGCGCCACCGGCGGCCCGCGCGAGGTGGAGGGCGGCTTTGATCTGCAGGTGCTGCGCGATCTCTTCAAGGGCATCTACATCGCCAACAACGGCTATGACCTGGAGATGGCCGTCCAGGCGCGCGCACGCAATGTTGCCGACCTGGTGGCCTTCGGTCGTCCGTGGATCGCCAACCCGGATCTGGTCGAACGCTTCAAGGCCGGAGCGCCGCTGGCCGAGTTCAACCAGGCCACCCTCTATGGCGGCGGTGCGGAAGGTTATACCGACTATCCGCCCCTGCAGCAGTCCTGACGCAGCATCCGCTGCCGCAGCGCTGAAACTGGAGGTCGGCAGCGGCTGTTCCAGACCGTCATGGCCTGCCTTCACGGCAGGCCATTTTCGTGCACCACGCCGCATCGGACCGCCAGCCCGCTACAATGCCGCTTGGCTCCACTCCCCTGCTCATCATGAAAACAATTTTCGCCACTCTCACGCTGGCCTGCTGCGCGCTCCCCGCCCTGGCCCAGCAAGCCGCGCCCGCAACCGATACCAGCGATCCCCTGCAACTGCAGGACCGACTCACCGGTGACCTGGGTGTGGGCGTCTACCGCGTCGATCGCAACGGTCCCGATGCGCATCGCCGCAACCAGGTGCTGCCCTATGCCTACGCCGACTATGGCCGTGCTTTTGCGCGCCTGGACACCTTCGGCGTCAAGACCATGCGCATGGGCTACGGCTACCTGGAACTGGCCGGGCGAGTGAGCCTGGACGGCTTTGATGCCCAACGCGGCCTGCAGCGCCGCTCTGACCCGATCCCGCTCGGTATCGGCACCTATCAGGAAACGCCCTTCGGCGGCTTCTTCCTCAACGTCTTCCGCGACTTCAACAAGTCGCACGGCACCCTGGCCGAGGCCATCTATGCGGCCCAGATCGACCTGGGTCCGGTGAGCCTCTATCCGCAGCTCGGCGTGGAATACCGCAGCGGCAGCTACAACGATTACTTCGTCGGCGTCTCCGCCAGCGAATCGGCCGCCAGCGGTCTGCGCCAATACAGCGCCGGCGCCTCCACCAGCCCCACCCTGGGCCTGGCTGCCGATATTCCCCTCACGGGCGCCTGGCACCTCAATGTGCACCTGCGCCGCAAGTGGCTGGACCATTCCGTGGCAGACAGTCCGCTGGTCCGCCGCCACACGGATGACACCGCCATCGTGGCCGTCAGCTACCGCTTCAAGTAATCCGCCTCCCCTGCCCGCCCGAGACCGGCCGCACGGCCGGCTTCGGGTAGCGGCCATGCCGCGCTGTCCCGCTTCCCTCCTCTGTCTGCATTCTCCGCCTGCTTGTGCCGCCTGCTGAAGAGCTCGCTTTGCTTGTGAACTTTTTTACGGTAGAGCTCAAGCCTGCAGCCGCGCTTTCAATGCGTAAACAATTCCGGAATGTTTTCATGCGTCACTTTTTCTGACGCAAAATTTGTCCTGTTTTTCAGGGCATGAGAACAAACGAGTGTTGCCGAAAAAACTTAGTTTCCGCATTCAAACAAATTTCCTCACACCAAGCCATATGCAGTCGGAAATCCTTTACCAGCGCGACTTCACGGATTCCTACACCACAACAGAAGTTACATGAAAAGCGTAATATTTTGTTGCTGTCGTTAGTATTTTTCCATTATTCTCGCTCCGTCTCCTTGAACAAAAATCACAAATCGAGACGCAGTTCCGACCCTGCCAACATCAATAACAAAACCTGTCGGAGCGTAGTTCCCCTTGCAGTGCTTTCGCAATCAGATACCAATCGCAACCCTACCCATCAATCGCATTCGAAAGAGGTGTGTAATGAAAAAACTGTTGAGCAGTTTCCTTGTCGCGTCCGCCTTCGTCGCCATGGCATCCTCGGCTAGCGCCGCGGATATCGAGCGCACGCGCACCCTGGTGTGGACCGACGCCACGTCGACCTTCAACGCCCGCTATGGCGAAGGGACCACCGGCCAGACCTTCCTGGAGAACTTCACCTTCGACGTCAGTGGCGCAAGCGCGGCGGTGTCGTCGGCGGTGGTCTCGATTGCACTGGACGGCCTGTCGCGTCTGGGCATCGACAGCTTCACCCTGAGCGGCAACGGCCAGACCTACACCGGCACCTCGCTGCTGGATGGCGATACCCAGACCTTCAACCTGCGCACCAACGGTCTGTCGGCGGGTCTCTACACCCTGTCGGTGGCCGGTACCATCCTGGGATCGGCGGGTGGCAGCTTTGCCGGCAACATCAGCGTGGCACCGGTACCGGAAGCCTCGACCACGGCCATGATGATCGGCGGCCTGGGGCTGATCGGCTTTGCCGCCTATCGCCGCCGCAAGGCCAGCGACAAGGGTGACAAGGCTGCCCAGGTGACGGCCCGGATGATGCCGGCGTAATGGCAGCCATCTGAGAGTGCGGCCCGGAGAACGGGCCAACGACGGCAACGCAAAGGGGGGAATCTCCGCAAGGGGATTCCCCTTCTGTTTCGGGAGCAGGAATCATCGCGGTCATCGTCATTGGCCGGGGAGCGCGACGAATGCGGTAAGATGGCGCCCGTTGCTCATGACGCATCGGCTGTGATGCGCGCGGGCCGGTCTCCGATTCACCATTGCATTGTCCCCATGAAAATCGCCACCTGGAACGTCAACTCCCTCAAGGTCCGCCTGCCGCAAGTGCTGAAATGGCTGGAAGAAAACCCGGTCGACGTGCTCTGCCTGCAGGAAACCAAACTCACCGACGACAAGTTCCCCGCCGCCGAGATCGCGGCCGCCGGATACCTGGTCGAATTCTCGGGTCAGAAGACCTACAACGGCGTGGCCATCCTGTCGCGCCATCCAATGACCGATGTGGTCAGGAACAATCCGCTCTTCCCCGACGAACAGCAACGCATCATCGCCGCTACCATCGAGGGCGTGCGCTACGTCTGCGCCTACATTCCCAACGGGCAGTCGCTGGAGTCCGAGAAGTATCCCTACAAGCTGAACTGGCTGGCCGCCCTGCACGAATGGCTGGCGCAAGAAAAGGCGAAGAACCCGCGCCTGGCCCTGCTGGGCGACTACAACATCGCCCCTGAGGACCGCGACGTGCACGACCCGGTGGCCTGGCAAGGCCAGGTGCTGGTGTCCGAACCCGAGCGCGACGCCTTCCGCAAGCTGCAGGCCCTGGGCCTGACGGATGCCTACCGCCTCTTCGAACAACCGGAAAAAATGTACAGCTGGTGGGATTACCGCCAGATGGGCTTCCGCCTCAATCGCGGCCTGCGCATCGACCATATCCTGCTGTCCGAAGAACTGGTGCCACGCTGCACCGCCTGCGTCATCGACAAGGTGCCGCGCAAGTGGGAACAGCCTTCGGATCACGCGCCCGTGATTGCCACGCTGGCGGACTGATGTTGGCGCAGGCTGCTCACAAATTATTTAAATGATTTATATCATTTACACAAAACCTTACTGAGCGCCGCCCTCGGGTGGCGTTTGTTCTTTCTTGTTGCGCATGTTCTTCTCGAACTGCACATCCAGCTTGCTCACGCGCTTGGCCTTCTGTGGCCCCTGGGCGTTGACGAAGGTGACGAAGTCATCCAGCTCCATGGCCTCGTTGAGCTTCTCCAGCGGCTGGCCGGGCAGCCGGCGGGTCAGGATGAAGCGTTCATCGGAGGTGCGCAGCATCGAATACTCGCGTGATTCGGTGCGGCTGTTCAGGCGCTCGATGGCGCTGGCGGCGCGGGTCGATCTCATCCTTGCGCCTCTTGCAGCTTGAGTTGCCAGTATCCGACGTCGATCCAGCGGCCCATCTTGTAGCCCACTTCCGTGAAGACACCGCATTTCACGAAACCCACACTCTCATGCAGGGCCACGCTGGCCGGATTGGGCTGGGCAATGCCGCCGATGACCAGGTGCACGCCCAGCGGCTTGAGCTGGGCAATCAGCGCGCGATAGAGCTGCTTGCCGATGCCCTTGCCGCCCGCATCGTGACGCAGGTAGACCGAGCTTTCCACCGAATGCCGGTAAGCCGCACGGGGCTTCCACTTGCTGGCATAGGCGTAGCCCAGTACCTGGCCCTGTTCTTCAAACACCAGCCAGGGGAAATCGGCCTGCACATCGGCGATGCGCGCGGCCATGGCCTCGGCGCTGAGTGCTTCGGTCTCGAAGCTGATGACAGTAGTCTGTACGTAGTGGTTGTAGATGTCGCAGAGGGCGGGAGCATCGGCAGCGGTGGCCGGGCGGATGGAGGAAGACATGGACAGGAAGGGATCGAGGAAAATCGGAAGCCCTCAGTGTAACCAAATTATGCCGGGCGCGGCGCCCCTGCTCCGCTGCAAGCGCACCGCCCCGTGGATGACCGCCGCCCGCCTCAGTCCCTGATCACTGCGCGAACCTGCTCCAGTGCGGCCGGATCTTCAATGGTGGGCAGATCGCCCGGGTCGCGCCCTTCGCAGATGGACTGGATGGCCCGACGCAACAGCTTGCCCGAACGCGTCTTGGGCAAGCCGCTGACGAAGAACACCCGCGCCGGCCGGCCCACCGCGCCGATCTGCTTGTCGACCACGCCCATGATCTCGCCTTCGAGCGCGCGGCGCCGTTCCGGTGTGGCCATCGCATCGGCCTGCTTGGGGATGACGAAAGCAATCGCTACCTGGCCCTTGAGCTTGTCTTCCACGCCGACTACGGCCACTTCGGAGACATTGGGATGGCTGGAGATGCTCTCCTCGATTTCACGCGTGCCCAGCCGGTGTCCGGCGACGTTGATGACGTCATCGGTACGGCCCAGGATGAAGTAGTAACCGTCCTCGTCCTTGATACCCCAGTCGAAGGTGGAATACACCTCGCGCGGCAGGCTGCGCCAGTAGGTGTTGACGAAGCGCTCATCGTCGCCATAGACCGTCTGCATGCAGCCCGGCGGCAACGGTCCCTCGATGGCGACCACGCCCTTTTCTCCGGCGGCGCATGGCGCGCCGGTGGCTTCGTCGAGGATGGCCAGGCGATAACCCGGCATCGCTACGCCCGGACTACCCAGGCGCGTGGGCTTGTCGCTGATCCCCTTGGCGATCGAGATGATGGGCCAGCCCGATTCGGTCTGCCAGTAGTTGTCGATGACCGGCACCTTCAGGGCGCCCGAAATCCAGCGCGACGTCGTTTCATCCAGGGGCTCGCCGGCCAGATAGAGCGCCTTGAGCGAAGAGGTATCGTAGCGCTCCATACATTCCGGCGGCTGCTTCTTGAGTACGCGGATGGCCGTCGGCGCGGAGAACATGCGGGTGACTTTGTACTTCTCGACGATGCTCCACCAGATGCCGGCATCGGGACGAATCGGCAAACCCTCGTAGAGCACGGTGGCCATGCCCGCAATCAGTGGGCCATAAACGATGTAGGAATGGCCGACCACCCAGCCGATGTCAGACGTGCAGAAGTAGGTTTCCCCGGGCTTGCCGCAGAAGATGTGCTGCATGGAGGACGCCAGCGCCACCGCATAACCGCCCACGTCGCGCTGCACGCCCTTGGGCTTGCCGGTCGTGCCGGAGGTATAGAGGACATAACTGCACTCGTTCGATTCCAGCCAGGCCACCGGCACCGGCTGATCCAGATGCTGCTGGCGCAGGGGCGCATAGTCAACGTCGCGCCCTGCCGTGCGCGCCATGTCGGCCAGGCCGCGATCGACCAGCAGGACCTTCTGCGGCTTGTGCTGCGCCAGGTGGATCGCCTCATCCAGCAAGCCCTTGTAGGCAATGACCTTGCCACCGCGTGAACCGGCATCGGCCGAGACGATCAGGCTCGGCTGTGCATCATCGATGCGCGAGGCCAGGCTGTTGGAGGCAAAGCCGCCAAAGACCACCGAATGCACCGCGCCAATGCGCGCACAGGCCAGCATGGCAAAGACCGCCTCGGCGATCATCGGCATGTAGATCAGCACCCGGTCGCCACGCTGCACCCCCAAGGCCAGCATGGTGGCGGCCATGGCCTGGACTTCGCGATGCAGTTCGGCGAAATCGTAGACGCGCTCGGTGTTGGTTTCCGTGGAAATGGCGATCAGTGCGGCCTGCTTGGGTCGCTCGCCAAGGTGGCGGTCCACCGCGTTGTAGCAGAGATTGGTGGTGCCGCCGATGAACCAGCGCGCGAAGGGGGCCCGGGAATAATCCAGGGTACTGGTGAAGGGCTTGTTCCAATGGATGCGCTGCGCTTCTTCTGCCCAGAAGGTCTCGGGCTGATCGATGGAACGGCGATAAAAATCCTCGTACTGCATGACGTCTCCTCATGTCTCTCGAATTGGACAACCACTGCAGACCTTGCGCGGCGTGGCCCGCAGGGTGATGGTCGCGTGGCTCTGAGGCATGTACAGCGGCATCTCTGCCATGCGTGGCCCTCATGCGACGGTGAAACCAGTCTTGCACCTGAATCTTACGAGCGGCTGAATCGGCAGCATCGACGCGCGATCACGGCTGATACAGATCAAGTGCAACAACGAAAAAAGCGGGAGCGTTGTCGACGGCATGAAGCCGTCAACATGACAAGGGAGGAGCAAACGTGAGGTGGAAAGAAAGCGCCGGCGTCAGACCATCACGACGGCGCAGCGCCAAGGCTTCAGCGCGTGCGGCAGTCGTTGGCCAGTTGCTGCCCGATCTTGGAATTGAGCAGCATGGACTTCGACGGGATCTGGATCCACACCAGGCCTTCGCCCTTGTTCTCCAGACGCACTGCACCGGTCGAGGTACTGACCGGGTTCATCATGTAGCTGCTGCCCTTCCACACCAGCGTGACCCCATCGGTGACGCGGCCATCCATGCGGATTTCCACCTTGTTGCCCATCTCGCAACTGAAGGCACCGGTCTTGAGCTGGGTCGCCCAGGTCGGCTGCGTGGCCGCCGGCGATTGCAGCAATTGCGGCAGCAGTGGCTTGGTCTCGGTGACGGGCACCGGCGTGGAAGAACAGGCCGACAGCGCAACGGCAACGGTGGCGGCCAGGCAGAGGGATGTCAGGGGCAAGGCGCGAGGACGGCGGGAAACGATGGCAGCAATCATCGGATGATCCATGGAGAGTCAGAGGTGGACGCAGAGGCGGAAAAGATCCGCTCGCATCTTAACAAGATATTGCGACTGACTCGACCATATGTAACGCTTGTTACAAATCGGCCTGATCGCCCGGGTCGGCCCGCCCCGTCTCCTTCGCCGGGGAATGGGGCGACCGGCACACGCCGGCCGCCGCTCCCTTCTTCTTGCTGCTCCCTCTCCCTCTCTTGCTCCTTGCTCCTTGCTCCTTGCGCCGCTGTACCTGCCAGCCTTACTTGCGCTTGCTGATCGGCACGAACTTCAGATCTTCCGGTCCCACGTAGTTGGCCGAGGGGCGGATGATCTTGTTGTCGATGCGCTGCTCGATGATGTGCGCCGCCCAGCCCGAGGTACGGGCAATGACGAAGAGCGGCGTAAACATCGCGGTGGGCACACCCATCATGTGGTAGGACACGGCCGAGAACCAGTCCAGGTTGGGGAACATCTTCTTGATGTCCCACATGACCGTCTCCAGGCGCTCGGCGATGTCGAACATCTTGGTCGAACCGGCTTCCTTGGAGAGCTTGCGTGCCACTTCCTTGATGACCTTGTTGCGCGGGTCGGAGATGGTATAGACCGGGTGACCGAAACCGATCACCACTTCCTTGTTCTCGACGCGACGGCGGATGTCGGCCTCGGCCTCGTCCGGATTGTCATAGCGCTTCTGGATCTCGAAGGCCACTTCATTGGCGCCGCCATGCTTGGGGCCGCGCAGGGCGCCGATGGCGCCGGTGATGGCCGAATACATGTCCGAACCGGTGCCGGCGATGACGCGACCGGTGAAGGTGGAGGCATTGAATTCGTGTTCCGCATACAGGATCAGCGAGGTGTGCATGGCCTTCTCCCAGGCCGCCGAGGGCTTTTCGCCATGCAGCAGGTGCAGGAAGTGGGCGCCGATGGAATCGTCGTCGGTCTCGACCTCGATACGGTTGCCGTTGTGGCTGTAGTGGTACCAGTACAGCAGCATCGAACCCAGCGAAGCCATCAGGCGATCAGCGATGTCGCGCGCACCGGGGGTGTTGTGGTCATCCTTCTCCGGCAGCACGCAGCCCAGCGCGGAGACGCCGGTACGCATCACGTCCATCGGATGCGAGGCGGCCGGCAACCATTCCAGCGCTGCCTTGACGTTGGCCGGCAGGCCGCGCAGGGCCTTCAGCTTGGCCTTGTAGGCGCGCAGTTCGGCAGCCGTCGGCAGCTTGCCGTGCACCAGCAGGTGGGCGATTTCCTCGAACTCGCAGCTATCGGCCACGTCGAGAATGTCGTAACCGCGATAGTGCAGGTCATTGCCGGTCTTGCCGACGGTGCACAGGGCGGTGTTGCCGGCAGTCACGCCGGAGAGGGCAACGGACTTCTTGGGCTTGAAACCTGCGGCTTGTTGTTCGCTCATCGTGTTCTCCTCGTATTCGGTATGGGGTGACAATGCTTTGTCGGAAGGGGCTTACTTGTTCTTCTGCTGGGCAAACAGCGCATCGAGGCGCTGTTCGTAGCTGTGGTAATCGATGCGGTCATACAGTTCCATGCGGGTCTGCATGGTATCGACCACGTTCTTCTGCGTACCATCGCGGCGGATCGCCTGGTAGACGTTTTCAGCGGCCTTGTTCATGGCACGGAAGGCCGACAGCGGATAGAGCACCAGCCCCACGTCGGCATCCTTGAGTTCGTCCACCGTGAACAGCGGAGTCGAACCGAACTCGGTGATGTTGGCCAGGATCGGTACCTTCACCGCATTGGCGAACTGCTTGTACATGGCCAGGTCGGTGATGGCTTCCGGGAAGATCATGTCGGCACCGGCCTCGACGCAGGCCACGGCGCGCTCGATGGCGGCGTCCAGCCCTTCCACGGCCAGCGCATCGGTGCGCGCCATGATGACGAAGTTCTCGTCGGTGCGGGCATCCACGGCGGCTTTGATGCGGTCTACCATTTCCTGCTTGCTGACGATTTCCTTGCCGGGACGATGGCCGCAGCGCTTGGCGCCGACCTGGTCTTCGATGTGCATGGCGGCGGCGCCGAACTTGATCATGGACTTGACGGTCCGCGCCACGTTGAAGGCCGAGGCACCGAAGCCGGTATCCACATCCACCAGCAGCGGCAGGTCGCACACGTCGGTGATGCGGCGCACGTCGGTGAGCACGTCGTCCAGATTGGAAATGCCCAGGTCAGGCAAGCCCAGCGAACCCGCCGCCACGCCGCCGCCAGACAGATAGATCGCGCGGAAACCGGCGCGCTTGGCCAGCAGGGCGTGGTTGGCGTTGATCGCGCCGATGACTTGCAAGGGGGATTCTTCCTGGACGGCCTGGCGGAACGCTGCGCCTGCGGAATGGAGAGCCATGGTGGACACCTTCTCGATGAGGTTGGAATGCGGAAAGTCTGGACCAACTGCGTCACTGCTTGACTGCGTAACGGCGACAGGCGGACGTGAGGCACACCCGTCCTGCGACATTTGCGTTCACCATTGCAACGGCCGTGCCATCGCAGTGCAGCATCCGATGGCAAGGGCCCCGAAGAAACCTTCATATCGCCTGAAACCCCCGTCAAACAAGGCTCGCCACCGGACGGGGCGGGCTCGTCCCGGGCTTGCGCCGGAGCTGCCAGCTTGATCTGGCACAAGCATCCATGTTTCATCAGTGTTACAGTGACGTTTCACTGAAACACACTGAACGCTCACCATGAAACGCCCTGCCCCTGCCGAGCGCCTGGCCGACAAACCCGTGATCTGGACCGTGTCCGTGTCGCGCCTGTCCGAACTCTTCCGCGACATCACGCTGGAATTCGACGGCGTGGCCGACATCGAGCCCATTCATCTCGGTTTCGACGAGGCCGTACGCGCCATCCGCGAGCGCCTGGCCAGCGAGCGCTGCGATGTAGTGATCTCGGCCGGTTCCAATGGTGCCTATCTCAAGAGCCGCCTGCCGGTACCGGTGGTGGTGGCGCGCGCCAGCGGTTTCGACGTGATGCAGGCGCTGGCCCGCGCGCGGCAGATCAGCGCGCGCATCGGGCTGGTCACCTATCAGGAGGCGATGCCGGCCCTGAGCGAGTTCCAGCAGATGTTCGGACTGGACATTGCCCAGCGCACCTATGCCACCGAGGAAGATGCGCGCGCCGTGGTACAGGAACTGAAAGCTGGCGGCGTGCAGGCGGTGGTCGGGGCCGGGCTCATCACCGACCTGGCCGAGGAAGCGGGCATGCAGGGCATCTTCCTCTACTCCTCGGCCACGGTGCGCCAGGCCTTTGAAGATGCGCTGGAACTGGCGCGCCTGACGCAACTGGAAAGCTCGCGCGGCCCCAGCCTGCCGGTGGCAGACAGTCTGCGCGCACGGCATCACCTCAAGGACTTGCGCGGCGACTCGGCGGTCATGGAAGCGGTACGCCAGTCCATTACGCTGTTTGCACGTTCGCCGGCCAATGTACTGATCCAGGGCGAGACCGGCAGCGGCAAGGAACTGGCGGCCCAGGCCATTCACCGCGCCCATCCGCGCATGCAGGGCAAGACCCAGGCCGCGCATCCGTTCGTGGCCATCAATTGCGGGGCGCTGGCCGAATCGCTGCTGGAATCCGAACTGTTCGGCTACGAGGAAGGCGCTTTCACCGGTTCCCGCCGTGGCGGACGCGCCGGTGTGTTTGAGGCCGCACATCGCGGCACCCTGCTGCTCGATGAAATCGGCGAGATGCCGCTGCCGCTGCAGACGCGACTGCTGCGCGTGCTGGAGGAGCGCGAGGTGGTGCGCGTGGGGGGTACGCGGCCCATTGCGATCCAGGTGCGCATCATCAGTGCCACCCATTGCGACCTGGAAGCGCGGGTGCGGGAAGGCCGTTTTCGCGCCGACCTGTATTACCGCCTGAGCGTGCTGCGCCTGCAACTGCCGCCCTTGCGCGCGCGCCGTGAAGACATTGCGGCGCTGGCCGAATGGCATCTCAAACATGCGCTGGCCGCACTCGATGCGCGCCCGCATGCCAATCTGGGCGCGGAAATCCTGCGCTGCGCGCCGCTGCTGTGCGCCTATGACTGGCCGGGCAATGTGCGCGAACTGCGTAACCTGATGGAGCGACTGGCGCTGTTCCTGGCCGCAGAACCCTTGCAGGCACTGACGGCGACGCTGATACAGCGGGTCGCACCGGAGCTGGCCACAGCAGCGCAGCCGCTGATCATGGACGCTGCACAGACGCCGCCCTCTCATGCCCTGACCACCCCTGACCATGCACCCGACACCGACGCCATCCACGCCGCACTGCGCCGCTTCCGTGGCAACCGTGCCGCGGCCGCGCGTCACCTGGGCATCAGTCGCACGACCTTGTGGCGCAAGCTCAGGGAGGTCGAGGAGGTCGAAGCGTCAGCACGGCAGTGAGCTTCGGGTCGGCGAAACGAGAAAATGATTTCGCAGAATCGCGTCCATGTCCTGCCTCCTGATAATCCCCCGCACTGCGCCTTGACAGTGCCGCATCGCCCCGCCTATGCTCGCCCGCTGTAACGGCTGCGGCCGTCACGCGGAGCCCACAACCATCCATATACAGCCAGGCAGCCGTCTGCCCCGCCAGGGTCGGAACGGCGTGCTGCTCCTCCATCCACGTATCCATCAGGGAGTCTCCATGACCAGCAATACCGCGGCGCCTGGCGCCGGCACCACGCATCCGCAAGCGCGGCGTGCGATCATCTCGTCCTCCATCGGCAATGCGCTCGAATGGTTCGACATCCTTATCTATGGCGCCTTCGCGGTAGTCATCGCCAAGCAGTTCTTCCCCACCGGGGATGACAACGTCTCGCTGCTGCTGACCTTCGCCACCTTCGGTGTGTCCTTCTTCATGCGTCCGCTGGGTGCAGTGGTGCTGGGTGCGTACTCCGACCGCGCCGGTCGCAAGGCCGCGCTGATGCTGTCCATCATGCTCATGACGGTGGGCACCGCCATGATCGCCTTCATGCCCAGCTATGCCAGCATCGGCATGCTGGCACCGGCCGGCATCGCACTGGGCAAGATGATCCAAGGCTTCTCCGCCGGTGGCGAGTTCGGCAGCTCCACCGCCTTCCTGGTGGAACACGCACCGCACCGTCGCGGCTTCTTCTCCAGCTGGCAGGTGGCCAGCCAGGGCATCAGCCTGCTGCTGGCCGCCATCTTCGGCGCCGTGCTCAACAACATGCTCACACCCGAGCAGTTGTCCTCCTGGGGCTGGCGCGTGCCCTTCATCTTCGGTCTGCTGATCGCCCCGGCCGGCATCTACATCCGTCGTCACCTGGATGAAGCGCCCGAATTCAAGGAATCCAGCGAGAAGACCGACGCGCCCCTGCGCGACACCTTCACCCACCAGAAGATGCGCCTGCTGATCGGTACCGGCAGCGTCATCATGGCCACCGTCTCGGTGTACCTGTCGCTGTACATCCCCACCTATGCCGTCAAGCAGCTGGGGCTGCCGGCCTGGTCCTCGTTTGCCGCGATGTCGGTGGCCGGCCTGATCATGTTCATCGGCTCGCCACTGGTGGGCAAGCTCTCCGACAAGATCGGTCGTACCCCCTTCATGATCACCAGCAGCGCGCTCTACATCGTGCTGACCTATCCGATGTTCGTGTTCCTGACCCACTCGCCGGGCTTCCTGCAACTGCTGTTGCTGCAGACCGTCATCGGTGTGCTCATGACCATGTATTTCGCCGCGATGCCGGCACTGCTGGCCGACATCTTCCCGGTGGCCACGCGCGGCACCGGCATGTCGTTGGCCTATAACATCGCCGTGACCATCTTCGGCGGCTTCGCCGGCCTCATCATCACCTGGTTGATCGACTTCACCGGCGACAAGCTGTCGGTGAGCTACTTCGTCATCTTCGGCGCGGTGCTGAGCCTGATGGCCACCGTGGCGGCGCGTTTCGTGTTGCGTCTGCGCTGATGTGCAGCCTCTGCACATGACTTGATTCATGTCGTGACACCACCGGGCTGCGCTGCCGCGCAGTGCCGCACGGATCACCTACATGACCATGGCCAGGGTCTCGCGATCCTGGCCATTTTGCGTAGGAGCGCATGGTGAAGTAACTCCTGCATGACAACTCAAGAACCAGCTTCCCGCCATTTGCAGTGACTTTGTGAAAACCACTACATACGTGCAGTTAACCATGAACGTCATAGTGTTTCCTTTTGCCATCATTCTCACAAATACATCTTGAATTTGGGCAAGACTGACTCTACAGTCTAGGGCCTGTTCACATTAAATCTACGAGTGATTTAATGTGAACAGGCCCTAGGTCGCTTTATCCGAGCCCATCCTGCGGCACCGCCGCCTCCCCCTGCCACAGCATCCCCGGGATCGCTCCATCATCCATCATGTCTGCCGCTGCCTGCGGCTGCTCAGTTCCCCCAGAGGCACATCGTGAATTTCAGACAGACCAAAGTTGCGACCCAGCTGATGCTGGGTTTTTCCGTGTTGATTTTGTTCATGGCCGTGCTGGGTGCGGCGGCCCTGTACGGACTCAATACCGTCGATGCACAGCTCGCAGAGGTGCAGTCCAATCTCATGCCCAGCGTCAGCACGGCCAAGACCATGCAGGCCGAGATTCGCGCCTTCAATCTGGCGCAATATCGCGCTCTCACGGCCACCGACGCACAGCGCATGCAGGATGCCAAGAGCCGCCTGACCAGCTCGCTGGGACGTTACACCGCCGCCGTGGAGCGCTATCGTGCGCTGGCGCGCTCGACCGAGGAGCAGGCGGCCTATGCCGAACTGCAGAACCTGCTGCCCAAGTATCTCGCCGTGAGCCAGCAGATGCTGGCCGCGCTGGATCAAGGCCGGCAGGAGCAAGCCATCGACATCATGAAGGACCAGCTCTTCCCGCTGCGCAGCTCCATGGAAGCGCAGATCCTGCGCATCATCAAGGTCAATGAAAAAGGCGTGGCCGATGCTGCTGCACATGCCCGCGACGCCTATGCCAGCAGCCGCATGCTGATCATTGGTCTGGCCGCGTGCTCGGCACTGGTCGGGCTGTTGATCGCGCTGCTGATCAGCCGCCGCCTGACGCGCCAGCTCGGTGGCGAGCCCGGCGAGGCCATGTGGCTGTCAGGCCAGATCGCCGACGGCAACCTGGCCGCACGCCTGGAACTGAAGGCCGACGACCAGGGTAGCCTGATGCGCTCGCTGATGATCATGCGTGACCAGCTCGCGGGCCTGGTCGGCCAGATCAAGCAGGCCAGCGGTGCCATCCATGTGGCCGCGCAGGAAATCGCCCAGGGCAATATCGACCTGTCGCAACGTACCGAGGAGCAGGCCGCTTCACTGGAGGAGACCGCGTCCAGCATGGAAGAACTGACCAGCACCGTACAGCAGAACGCCAACAATGCGCGCCAGGCCAGCAGCATGGCCAGCGCCGGTGCCGCGGTGGCGCAGCGGGGCGAATCCGAAATCGCCGACGTGGTCCGCACGATGCGCGAGATGAGCGTCAGTTCACACCAGATGTCGGACATCATCAGCGTCATCGAGGGGATCTCCTTCCAGACCAATATCCTGGCGCTCAACGCTGCCGTGGAGGCAGCGCGGGCCGGTGAAAACGGTCGCGGTTTCGCCGTCGTGGCCGCCGAAGTGCGCGCCCTGGCCCAGCGCAGTTCATCGGCCGCCAAGGAAATCAAGGACCTGATCGAAAGCTCGGTGGGCCGCATCCAGCGCGGCACCCAGCTGGTCGAAGCAGCCGGCAGCACCATCGCGGAGATCATGCGTTCGGCCACCCGTACCACTGAACTGATGCAGGACATCGCCTCGGCTTCGGAAGAACAGAGCGCCGGCATCGGCCAGGTCAACACCGCCATCGTGCAGATGGACCAGGTGACGCAGCAAAATGCGGCCTTGGTCGAAGAGGCCGCCGCAGCGGCGCAATCCATGATGCAGCAGGCACAGGCGCTGAACACGGCGGTCTCGGTATTCCAGCTGGAAGAGGAGCGGCTCAACACCCTGCCGGGAAGACAGCCCGTCAGCCTGGGCAACGCCTCGGGCACGGTGGCGCATACACGACTGCTGGCAGCGTCCGCTTCGCATTGAAAGCGCCAGACCAACTTTATAAATCATATAAATGATTTATGTAATTACTGTTCTTTTTTCCCGGGCCATCCCATAAAAATGGCCTGGAACAGCATCCCGAAGCCTGTATTTCCAGCTTTTGGGGTGCTGTTCAATCCAGCCCCTAGCCTCTAGCCAAGCCCGGCCGGCCGTTTGGCTTCTTCCAGGAGCCATTGTGCGAACGCCTTGAGGGGCTCGTCGGCATGTTGCAACGGCTCAGGGAGCACCAGACAGAATGTCTTGGAAATGCCTGCGTCTTGCGGCCATGGCGCCACCAGACGGCCTTGCGCCAGTTCCTCTTCCACATACAGACGCGGCACCAGCGCTACGCCCAGGCCGGCCAATGCGGCCTCGATGAGCATCCCATGCAAGTCATAGCGGGGGCCTTGAGCGGCATGCGTCAGGCTTATCCCGGTCTGCGCGGCGTAGCGCTGCCAGGCGTCGTGATTCTGGCGTCGATGCAATCTGGGCAAGCTGTCCAGTGCCGGCGTATAGCTTGCGCCTCGCAACAATGCTGGATGACATACCGGAACCAGCACCTCATCGAGCAAGCGATAGGTGTGCATTCCAGCCCAGGCCGGATGGAGGAAATGAATCGCCGCATCCAAGCCGCTGTCGGCCAGCAGGAACGGCTCCATGCGTTGGGCAAGATGAACCGTGATGTCGGGATGCAATGCCGTCAAGCGCGGTAGGCGGGGAATGAGCCAGCGCATGGCGAACGTGGGGCTCACTGCGATATCCAGGCTGAACCCATTGGCGGGTTGGGACATCAGATGCTGACTATCGCGGTCCAGACGCTCAAGTATTTCCCGGACGTGGCTGGCGTAGCGTTGGCCATGTGGCAGCAAGCGCACACGATTGCCGATCCGCTCAAACAGCGTTACCCCGAGAAACCCTTCCAGACGACCGATCTGACGGCTGATGGCACCTTCGGTCAGCGCCAGTTCTTCGGCTGCCCGGGCGAAGCTGCCGTGACGTGCCGCAGCCTCGAATGCCATGAGTGAACTGTTGCTGGGAATCCTGCGTCG
Source organism: Herbaspirillum sp. C7C8 (assembly GCF_022627875.1). NCBI lineage: Bacteria > Pseudomonadati > Pseudomonadota > Betaproteobacteria > Burkholderiales > Oxalobacteraceae > Herbaspirillum > Herbaspirillum sp. C7C8. Next base: position 181,411 of record NZ_JABXGG010000006.1, on the reverse strand, counting down.
CATGGGGTTCCTGACCGGGAGATAAGTGGTGGCGATTCCAGCCTTAGCTTTTGTCACTGAAGCTTACCTAAATATCGATTTATTGGGGAGAAAATGCTACCTATCATGACAACTCCTCAACCACACACGCCACCGCCCAGAGGCCTGGCGGACCGTCATCATGATGATCTATACCGTCGAATGCAGCTTTGCCGATCCCGTCAGCGAGGCAGAATGGAACGATTTCTATAGCCTGGAAAAGCTCCCGGCCCTCATCTCCTTGAGCGGCTTTCGCACTTCGCAACGATTCAAGGCCTTGAGCAAAGACTGCCCGGTCTATCTTGCACTGCATACCATCGACCATCTCGACGTCCTGCTCTCCGAGGAGTATCGGCGCAAAGGGGGCGGCAATTTCGCACGCTGGCAGCAACACATCACGCACTGGCACCGCAACCTCTACGAAACACCGGCACCTGCGCCTGCGCTGCTCTACGGCGCCTATCTGCTGCTCAGCGCGACGGGGCCCGATCCGCTACTGGCGATGGGACTATCGCCTTGGCTGCTCAATGCAGTCGCATTGGAGAAATTTCCGCCACAGCGATGGATGGCGGTCCTGCCCGATTCCATGGAGATCGATCCCGCCGCTCTGCCTGAAGGAATCCACCTCTATACGCCCATGACCGCGCAACTGAGGAGCGGTAGCGGACCGGCAAACCAAGCAGCGAGCTGACGCGATGCCCAACGTGACAATCTTCATCCGCCAGGAACGGATGCCTTGCGCAGACTGCCTGGACAGACTGAGCGCAAGCTGCGAACGGCTCTGCACCGGAATTCTGGAAGCCCTGCCGGAAAACGTGCATATCATCTATGTCGCGGCCATTCATGGAAAAGGTCATCCTGCATGGGCCGATATCCGCTATCGGATGGCGGCCAACAGAACGCCGGCTGTCATGGACGATTTCATGCAACAACTGGACACGGCCATACAAGCCCATACCGGACTGATCCCGCGCATCCGCTGCTTTGCCTACGCAGCGCAAGCCATCAGTGCGCGCAATTGATCCTTCACCGAAGATGACAACACGAAAATGAATTTCCCCGGTCAGCAAATCGGCGATTTTTCCGTCACCGCCATCAGCGACGGTTTTCTCAGCGCCCCACTGGACGTACTATCCAACATCGATCCCGCGGAGGCCGCTCGGCTGCAGCACGAAGCCGGTGTGAGCGCCCCCTCTGCCATCCATATCAATTGCTATCTGATCCGCAGCCAGAGCCGAACCGTGTTGATCGACACGGGTGCAGGTGGCTTCAAGCAATGGGGGGGCAAGTTGCAGGACAATCTCAGGCGGGCCGGTGTACGGCCTTCCGACATCGATACGGTCCTCCTGACCCATGCTCATCCTGATCATATCGGAGGGTTGCTCAATAGCGCAGGAGAACTCAGTTTTCCCGACGCCGAGTTGGTATTGCATGAACAGGAACTCTCCTTCTGGCAAAACGATATCCACCTGCACCGCGCCAACGAGCGGGCACGCGGCAACTTTCTCTTGGCGCGCCAGGTGTTCGAGCAGTATCGGGACCGCATCCGCACCTTCGCTTGCGAAGAGGTACTCCCGGGCATCAGCGCCCAGGCGCTTCCCGGACATACCGCCGGACATTGCGGGTTTCGGGTCCAGTCGAATGATCAGGAGCTGCTGATCTGGGGTGATATCGTGCATTTCCCACACTTGCAGATCAGTCGCCCTGAAGTCTCCATCGCATTCGATCTCGATCCCCATCTTGCCGCTGCTACTCGGATGCGCTTGCTCGATATCGTCAGTGCCGACCAACTACTCATTGCGGGTATGCACCTCGGCGAAGAAGGCTTCGTGCGGATTATCCGAGCCGGCAACCACTACCGGCTCGTCAGCAAGCAGCGGTGAAGCTGCTGAACCGCGTACCTGCCAGGCAACCCAGGGATGAACGATGCACATAAAAATGGCCTGGATCTCGCGATCCAGGCCATTTCCTTTTTTATGGCCGCCGCCTCTTCCCCTTGCTGATCCTGCCCGCGCGGCGGCTCGCGGGCAGACCTCCCCTGCTTGATGGTTAAGTTGTGCTTCAGTCGTCTTCCGCGCCGCCGATACCCAGTTCCTGGATCTTGCGGGTGATGGTGTTGCGACCGATGCCCAGGCGGACGGCTGCGTCATTCTTGCGACCGTGGGTATGCTTCAACGCGATCTTGATGAGCGCCGCTTCGAACTGGCGACCGAGGATATCCATCACCTCGGGCTGTTCGGAGGCCAGCATCTGGGCCGCTTCCACTTCCAGCAGCGAGATCCAGTTGCCAGCCACCGCATCCACTGGTGCCGCCGCAGCAGCCGGGTCGGCATACACCACCGGTGCGGCCACGGCAGCCGCCGAGGCCGGAGCGGAGACGATCTGCGCCGGTTGCGGCGCATGCACGCGCTCTTCCACCAGATCTTGCGGCAGGTCCTTGATCTCCACGGTCTGGCCCGGGGCCATCACGGTGATCCAGTTGCACAGGTTTTCCAGCTGGCGCACGTTGCCGGGGAACTCCAGCTGCGACAGGAACTGCATGGCCTGCGGAGACAGGCGCTTGGCTTCCACGCCCAGCTGGCGCGCACTCTGCGCCAGGAAGTAGCGGGCCAGGATGGGAATGTCCTCGCTGCGTTCGCGCAGGCTGGGCAGGCGCAGACGGATCACGTTCAGGCGATGGTACAAGTCCTCGCGGAACAAACCTTCACGTACACGCTGCTCCAGATTCTGGTGGGTGGCCGCAATGACGCGTACATTGGCCTTGAGCGACTGATGGCCGCCGACGCGATAGAAGTGACCATCCGAGAGCACGCGCAAGAGGCGCGTCTGCAGGTCCAGCGGCATGTCGCCGATTTCATCGAGGAACAGCGTACCCCCCTCGGCCTGTTCGAAACGGCCACGGCGCATGGCTTGCGCGCCGGTGAAGGCGCCGCGTTCATGGCCGAACAGTTCGGATTCCAGCAAATCCTTGGGAATGGCTGCGGTGTTGAGCGCCACGAAAGGCTGGCTGGCGCGCGGGCTGTGCTTGTGCAGGGCACGTGCCACCAGCTCCTTGCCGGAACCGGATTCGCCGGTGATCAACACCGTCACGTTGGATTGCGACAGGCGACCGATGGCACGGAACACGTCCTGCATCGCGGGCGCCTGGCCGAGAATCTCGGGAGTCTGGGCGGCGCCCTGCTCGATATCGGTCTCGCGCAGGCTTTCGTCGAGCGCGCGACGGATCAGCTCGACCGCCTTGTCGACGTCGAAGGGCTTGGCCAGGTATTCAAAGGCACCGCCCTGGAAGGCCGAAACCGCCGAATCCAGGTCCGAGAAAGCGGTGATGATGATGACCGGGATGCCGGGGTGCTTGGCCTTGATGGTCTGCAGCAGCTCCAGGCCGGAGGCGCCGGGCATGCGGATGTCCGAGACCAGCACCTGCGGCGTGCCGTTCTGCAGCGCCGCCATGGCATCACGGGCGCTGGAAAAACTCTGCGTGGCGAGATTTTCTCGGGCCAGTGCTTTTTCGAGCACCCAGCGTATCGATTCGTCGTCGTCAACAATCCAGATTGGCTTCATAAATCACATCTTCCTGCGTTGGTCATGCTGTTAATGCTCCCGCGATCCACGGCGCTTCTGGCACCCTGTCCGCAGCCCCCTTGGTGGACGGGAAGCCCTGCGTCCACTCGGCTTTGGCGCGCCGCCTGCGGCCATGCTCACGGCAGCGGTATAAGTATTCTGAAATCGGTACAACCGGGCCGGCTGTCGCATTCGATGACACCCATGTGCTGATGCACGAAGGTCTGCGCCAGGGTCAGCCCCAGTCCGCTGCCACCCTCCCGACCCGACACCAGGGGATAGAAGATTCTTTCCTGGATGTCGGGGGGAATGCCCGGACCGTTATCGATGATATGCAAGTCTAGTGCCAGCCGGTATCGGACCTTGGATAGCGTCACCTGACGCGAGACACGGGTGCGCAGGATCAGCTCGCCATCACCGGCACGGATACGGTCGGCCAGCGCTTGTGCGGCGTTGTGGACGATGTTGAGCACGGCCTGGATCAGCTGCTCCTTGTCTCCCCGGAACTCGGGAATGGAGAGGTCATAGTCGCGCTTGATGGTGAGCCCCTGCGGGAACTCGGCCATCACCAGGCTGCGCACGCGCTCGCAGACTTCGTGGATGTTGACGTCGCCGACGATGTGCGGATGGCGGTGCGGGGCCAGCAGGCGATCCACCAGGGTCTGCAGGCGGTCGGCTTCCTTGATGATGACCTGGGTGTATTCGCGCAATTCCTTCAAGTGTCGCTCGGGCAGCTCCAGTTCCAGCAGTTGCGCCGCGCCACGGATGCCGCCCAGCGGATTCTTGATCTCGTGGGCCAGGTTGCGGATGAGTTCCTTGTTGGCCTGGCTCTGGTCGAACATGCGCTCTTCACGGTCCAGCTTGAGTTGCTGGACGTTCTCGCGCAGCTCCAGCAGCACCGGCCAGTCGCTGCTGTCCAGCGGCGTGACGATGGTGTGGACCTGCAGCGGCTCGCGGTTGGCGCGTTCCAGCACCAGGTCCAGGCGCTTGTCGGCGAACTGGTGTTCGATGGCCTGGTAGAACAGCGCGGTGAGCTCCTTGCCATTGAGGAAGAGCTCCGACAGCTTCTGTTGAGAGAGCACCTTGAAGGAGCTCTCCAGCAGGTTCTCGGCGGCGGCATTGGCGTAGACGATGCCGCCGTTGGCATCGAGGATGATCACGGCCGAGGCCAGCAGGTCAAGGCCATCGAGGAAAGGAAGCGGTGTCTTCATGGGAGCATTCGTGGTGCCTGGGGTCATGTCTTCTGGCGCGCTCTGGCGCAGTCCTTGATCCGTCCTGACTAGCAATTTCCGGGCGCACTACCCGGCATGGAGGGCATGCCGGGCATAAAAAAAGGGGAAGCAAGCTTCCCCTTTTTCTCCGGATGCGGATTCGATTACAGCGAGTAGTACATGTCGAATTCGATCGGGTGCGTGGTCATGCGGAAGCGTTGGACTTCCTGCATCTTCAGCTCGATGTAGGCATCGATCATGCTGTCGGTGAAGACGCCGCCACGGGTCAGGAACTCGCGGTCCTTGTCCAGGTGTTCCAGAGCTTCGTCCAGCGAGGCGCAGACGGTCGGGATCAGCTTGTCTTCTTCCGGCGGCAGGTGGTACAGGTCCTTGGTAGCCGCTTCGCCCGGATGGATCTTGTTCTGCACGCCATCCAGACCGGCCATCAGCAGGGCCGAGAAGCACAGGTACGGGTTGGCCAGGGGATCCGGGAAACGGGTCTCGATGCGGCGGCCCTTCGGGTTGGCCACGTGCGGGATACGGATCGAAGCGGAACGGTTGCGGGCCGAGTAGGCCAGCTTGACCGGTGCTTCAAAGCCGGGGACCAGACGCTTGTACGAGTTGGTGCCAGGGTTGGTGATGGCGTTCAAGGCCTTGGCGTGCTTGATGATGCCGCCGATGTAGTACAGCGCGAACTCGGACAGGCCGGCATAGCCGTCACCAGCGAACAGGTTCTTGCCATCCTTCCAGACGGACTGGTGCACGTGCATGCCGGAGCCGTTGTCGCCAACCAGGGGCTTGGGCATGAAGGTCGCGGTCTTGCCGTAGGTGTGGGCGACGTTCCAGATCACGTACTTCAGGGTCTGGGTCCAGTCAGCGCGCTCGACCAGGGTCGAGAACTTGGTGCCCAGTTCGTTCTGGCCAGCGCCAGCCACTTCGTGGTGGTGCACTTCGACGGGGATGCCCAGGGATTCCAGGATCAGGGACATTTCCGAACGCATGTCCTGGAAGCTGTCGACCGGGGGAACCGGGAAGTAGCCGCCCTTGACGGTCGGACGGTGGCCGGAGTTGCCGCCTTCGATCTTGGCGCCGGTGCTCCAGGAAGCTTCTTCGGAGTCGATCTTGACGAAGGAACCGGACATGTCGGCACCCCAACGGACGCCGTCGAAGATGAAGAATTCGGGTTCCGGGCCGAAGTAGGCGGTGTCGCCCAGGCCGGAGGACTTCAGGTAGGCTTCAGCGCGCTTGGCGATGGAGCGCGGATCGCGGTCGTAACCCTTGCCGTCGGACGGCTCGATCACGTCACACTGCATGAAGAGGGTGGTCTCTTCCATGAACGGGTCGATGTTGGCGGTGTTCGGGTCCGGGATCAGCAGCATGTCGGAGGCTTCGATACCCTTCCAGCCGGCAATCGACGAACCGTCGAAGGCGTGACCGGATTCGAACTTGTCGATGTCGAAATGCGAAACAGGCACGGAAACGTGCTGCTCCTTGCCACGGGTGTCAGCGAAACGGAAGTCGACAAACTTGACTTCGTTGTCCTTCACCATCTTCAAAACCTCTGCGGCCGTCCTTGCCATGCGAATCTCCTAAAACGAGGAAGTAGTATAAATTGGGGTGTTGAGCCGTTTTTTTGCGACTGGATCTTTGCATTTGATACAACGGTCTTGCGCCGAACTCAGTCGCGGATGATAGCAGATTCCATGCCACCAACCTTTCGGGTGCGCCAATAATGGAATATTTTAGGGAGGGCGCGGCCATCCGGGCAGCAAGCGCGGTGCAGCACTACGGATAGACTGCATTCTTTTAGTGCATATCGATCAAAATGCACCATAAAAATGCAATCATTTGACGAAAGCAGCAAATTGCACCAACGATGTGCGTGCGCCGTGTTGGGGCAGACTGCTTGCCGATGAGAAAGCATGCACCGGCCTGGGAAAATTGCCTAACTGTTTATATTGTTTAAAATCATTTGTCCGCTGTTCCTTCTTCTTCAGAGACTTTTCCCATGAGCAACGCATCCATTCTCAGTACTGCCGCCCACCGTGCCGCCGACGGCCATCTGCCCTACGCCGGTGCCGTGACACCGCAGGAAGCCCTGGCCCTGCTGCAATCCGATCCCGCCATCAAGCTGGTCGACGTACGCACCCGCGCCGAGCGCGACTGGGTGGGCGTGGTCCAGATCCCGCCGGCGCAGCACCTGGCGGTGCAGTGGAATCTCTACCCCGAAGGCAAGCCCAATCCGCAATTCCTGGAGCAACTGCAGGAAGTCGCCCGGCCGGACGAGGTATTGCTGTTCCTGTGCCGCTCGGGCGTGCGTTCCAGGCATGCGGCCAAGCTGGCCACGGAAACGGGTTACACGCGTTGCTACGACATTCTCGAGGGTTTCGAAGGCAACAAGGACGCCAACGGCCATCGCAAGACCATCGAAGGCTGGTGCCACGCCGGCCTGCCCTGGGTCGGGGCCTGAGACTGCGCCACCTGCGCAGGCCCTTCAGGTCTGCAGGCTGCGCGCCTGCAGGGCGCTGCCCAGCGACTGCAACAGCAGGCTGATGGCTTGCTGGCCGTCGGCGTCGGCGCGCAGCGCTTCTTCCACGCAGTCCAGCAAGGCCACCAGCTCCAGCCGCCCCATGGTCAGGGCCGCGCCCTTCATGCGGTGCGCAAGCTGCGCCATGCGCGCCCGATCCCCCTGCAGGCTGGCCTGCTCCAGCGCGGCCAGATCATGCCGGGTGGTCTGCAGGAACAGCCGGTCCAGGTCCTGGCCGTATTCCTGCTCGGGCGTGGCAACCTCGCCTTCGTCTTCGGTGTCGTGATCGCACCAGAGCGCCAGCAGCCGACGAATGGCCTGGGTCTGCAGGGGCTTGGCCAGCATGCCGTCCATGCCGCTGTCCAGACAGCGCTGCACGTGCTGGGCATCGGCCTCGGCGGAAATGCCGATCAGGGGCGTATAGGGACGCTGGCGCTGCTCCTGTTCCAGACGCCGGACCTGGCGCGCCACTTCCTGTCCGGGGATGTCGGGCAGGAAGCAGTCCAGCAGGACCAGTCCATAAGGCCGCGCCCGGATGGCCGCCAGGGCACTGCTGCCATCGGCCACGCAATCGACCTGGCAGCCCAGCCGCTGCAGGCGATTCTGCATGGCGTAGCGGATGGTGACCGAATCATCAACCAGCAGTACGCCCGGTTCATTCTGCCTGGTCACTGCGCTTTCCCTCTGATGCGGCATTTACAGCTCCTTGATCTGATATTCGATCTTGAACAATTCGTTGTCACTGCGCACGCCCAGCTTGCGGAAGGCCGACTGCTTCTGTCCGCTGATGGTCTTGACGCTGCGTGCGAATTTTTCGGCGATTTCGGTCACCGACATGCCATCCAGGCAGCAGCGCAGGACTTCACGTTCGCGCGGCGACAGGCTGGGCATGTCCGACAGGGTGTCTGGCGAGGTTTCGGTGCTGCGCGTACGCCGTCGCGGCGGGCGCACCTCGGGCTGGCTGCGGGTGGCCGCCTCGGCGGCCTGCATGATGGCCAGCTCGCGTGTCATGGCGCTGTTCAGATATTCACGTCCACGACTGATGGTACGAATGGCCAGGATCAGCTCGGCCAGTTCCTGCGATTTGCTCACGAAGCCGCGCGCGCCGGCCTTCATCGCCATGGCTACCGTCGCCGGGCTGCTGTGGGCCGAGGTCACCAGGATCTTGGCGCGGGGGAAACGCACACGCAAGGCGCGAATCAGGTTCAGACCGTCGATGTCATTGCTGCCCAGCGAATAATCGATGAGCAGCAAATCAGCCGGTGAGGCCCGCAAGGCCGCCATCAGCTCCCGGCTGGAGGCGAAGGCGCCGACCACCGTGAAGTCGGGCTCCTCGGCCAGGCGCTTGGCCAGGCCGTAACGAACCACGGCGTGGTCGTCCAGCAGCGCAATGCGCATCCCCGATGCCAAGGTCCATGTCATGCCCTCTCCCCCTCGAATTCTGATCATGTGAAGCTGCTGCGCTGCAGCGTCAGCTCCCCCTGGAAACCGACCCGCCGACAAAGCCGTTATTGTGGTGGAGCGGCGCCCGTCGGCGCATAAGAATCGTCTGAAAAACAGTGAGAAATCGCAGGTTTTTTATACTTTACCGCGCTTGCGGGAAGCTGACGAAGGCGTCAGCTTTGTAACACCGTGTATGAAGAGGAATGTTGGCTGCGCTACCGTGGCGTACGATGGCCATCGCTGCACTTCACGGCAGGCGCCAAGCCACGCATTACACTTTATTACAGCCCGCCTGCAGGCCCTTGACCATACTGGACCGCAGTTCGTCTCCACTTTTTCCGATCTCCCGAGGCTCGTCGATGCCAGCGCCCTTCCAGCGTTTCCCTCTTTACCGTGCGACCTGGCTGGTGCTGGCGCTGGCGGCCTGCACCCTGGGGCAGGCCCGGGCTGCCGCGCCGGTCGCGGGTACGCTCCCGCTCTCGCAACCGGAGCGCGCCCTGCACGTGCTCAACCGCCTGGGCTATGGTCCGCGTCCGGGCGATCTGGAGCAGGTGGAACGCATGGGCGTCAAGCGCTACATCGACCTGCAGCTGCATCCCGAGCGCATCCCCTTGCCCGAAGATCTGCAGGCGCGTCTGGCCGCCTTGCCGGCCCTGCAGATGACGGCGACGCAGTTGTTTGACGATTATGGTCCGCCCTCCTTCGACCGCAGCGCCAGCAAGGAGGAGCGACAGGCGGCGCGTCAACGGGCAGCACGCGAGCTGACCCCGCAGTGGCACATGGCGCGGCTGCTGCAAGCCACCGAGAGTCCGCGCCAGCTGGAAGAAGTGATGACCGAATTCTGGGTCAATCACTTCAACGTCTTCGAAGGCAAGGAGTGGGTACGTTACTGGGTCGGCGACTATGAAAAGAACGCCATCCGCCCCTATGCCCTGGGCAAGTTCCGCGACCTGCTGGGCGCGGTGGCGCATCATCCGGCCATGCTCTACTACCTCGACAACTGGCTCTCCAGCGGGGTCGGCACGCCCGGTGCGCGCGGGCGTTTCAAGGGACTCAACGAGAACTACGCACGTGAACTGATGGAGCTGCATACCCTGGGCGTGGATGGCGGCTATGTGCAGGCCGATGTGATCACCCTGGCGCGCATCCTCTCGGGCTGGACCATCGACGTGGGGGCCATGAAGGCCGGCGCCTCGCCCTTCCGCTTTGCGGCGCAACGGCATGACCCCGGCCCCAAGACCTTCCTCGGCAAACCCCTGCTGGCCAGCGGCTATCAGGAGGGCGAAGCGGCGCTGGATATGCTGGCCAGTCATCCGTCGACGGCGCGCTTCATCTCGACGCAACTGGTGCAATACTTCGTCGCCGACCAGCCCGATCCGGCGCTGGTGAACAAGCTCTCGCAAACATTCCTGTCCACCCATGGCGATATCCGGGCCGTGTTGCAGGCTCTGTTCGACAGTCCGCAATTCTGGGCGCGCAGCAACTACCAGACGCAGTTCAAGACACCGTATCAGTTCGTGGTCTCGGCCCTGCGTGCGGGCGCCATCCCGGTACGCAACGTCAAGCCGGTCAACGGCGAGTTGGGACAATCCGGCATGCCGCTCTATGGCTGGCTCACGCCGGAAGGCTACAAGTATTCGCAGGCGGCCTGGCTCAACCCGGGGGCACTGCTGCGGCGGATCAATTTTGCCGGCCATCTGGCCAGCGGCAAGTCACCGATTGCCCGCGTCGAAGGTGCGCCCGCGCCCGCCAATGCCGAGGCTGCGCCACTGGACCCGCAATCCTTGCTGCGGGTGCTGGGCCCGGCCATCACGCCCGCCACCACCGCCCAGATCGAGGCCGCGCCCGAGAATCAGCGCGCCGCCCTGATCCTGGGCAGTCCCGATTTCATGAAACGCTAAGCGCTTGAGGCCCGTATGAATCGCCGCCATTTTCTTCGTTACCTGGGTGCTGCCGGCAGCGGCGCCATCCTGGTACCGGTCGGCCTGTCCGGCTGCGCCGTCGTCCCCACCGGCGACCAGAGCATCAGCCGAAGCAGTCACGGCTCCGGCAGGGTGGCCTATGGTTCCCCTGCCCCGCGCCCGCATGCGCAGGGTGACGGTGCGCCGCGCATGGTGGTGGTGTTCCTGCGCGGGGCGGTCGATGGGCTCAACGTCGTGGTGCCGCATGGTGATCCGCTGTATTACCAGGCGCGTCCGAGCATTGCAGTGGCCCGTCCCGGCCAGGCCAATGGTGCGCTGGACCTGACCGGCTACTTCGGCCTGCATCCGGCCCTGCAGCCCTTGATGGCGTATTGGGAAAGCGGCCAGCTGGCCTTCGTGCATGCTTCGGGTTCGCCGGATGGCTCGCGTTCGCACTTCGAGGCCCAGGATTATATGGAAACCGGCACCCCCGGCCAGCACACTACGCGCGACGGCTGGCTCAACCGGATGATGGATTACCTGCCACCGGCGCAGTCGCCGCTGCAGGCCATCAACGTCGGCAGCGCCACGCCACGCATCCTCAGCGGCCATCACGTCGCAGCCAATCTGCAGACCGGACGCGAGGCCACGCGTCCGAGCATGATCGACCAGCCGCGCTGGAGCCGGGTCTTCGATCCGCTGTATGGTGGCAATGATGCGCTGGACAAGGCTTATCGCGATGGCATGGCCGCGCGCAAGCAGCTCATGGCCGAGATCAACAGCCAGGAGCAGCAGATGGCCAACAATGGCGCGCCGCTACCCAATGGACTGTCCATGGATACGGCACGTCTGGGGCGGCTGATGCGGCATGACCCGCGTATCCGCCTGGCCTTCCTCGCCGTAGGTGGCTGGGATACGCACATCGGTCAGGGCAATGGCACAGGGCAACTGGCCGGACGACTCTCGCCGCTGGCCACCGGCCTGGCCGCGCTGGCGCGCGAACTGGGGCCGGCCTTCAATGACACGGTGATCGTGGTGATGTCCGAATTCGGTCGCACCTTCCGGGAGAATGGCAATGGCGGTACCGATCATGGTCACGGCAATGCGATGTGGCTGATGGGGGGCAATCTGCGCGGCGGCAAGATCTACGGTCAATGGCCGGGGCTGACGCAGACAGCCTTGAACGAAGGGCGCGATCTGGCGGTCACGACGGACTTCCGCGCGGTCTTGTGCTCACTGTCGGAGCGGCATATGCGCATTTCGGATCAGGCATTGGAGAAAATTTTTCCCCAATATGCTGCGGGTTCCAAAGGTGTGCCTGCGCTCTTTGTCTAAGACAGCGCAGCGAATTCCAGACGTAAAAAAAAACCGCATCGATGGATACGGTTTTTTCATTGGAGTATCAGCAGGCGAAGCTCACTCCGACTCAGCAATCCACGCCGCCTGAATCGCCTCCAGAATGCGCTCTCCAGACCGATTGGGATCATCCTCGAACCCCTCCAGCTCCATCACCCAGCGATGCAGGTCGGTAAAGCGGATGGTCTTGGGATCGACATCGGGAAACTTGTCGTAAAGTTCCTCAGCAATCTGCTGGGTATCAGTCCATTTCATGTCAGTCTCCCTTGCACGGCGATGAAACCGCGCTCAGTGGTTTTCGGAAGCGTGGTTGATGGTGTACTTGGGAATTTCGACGGTCAGATCCTCTTCGCCCAGCACTACCTGGCAGGACAGGCGGGACGTGGCTTCCAGGCCCCAGGCCATGTCCAGCAGATCTTCTTCCTTGTCGGTCGGTTCTCCGAGGGTCTCGAAGCCTTCGCGGATGACGACGTGGCAGGTGGTACAGGCGCAGGATTTTTCGCAGGCGTGTTCGATGTCAATGTCGCTGTCCAGCAGCGCATCGCACAGGGTCTTGCCGGCGGGGGCGTCGATCACCGAGCCTTCGGGGCAAAGGACCGGATGGGGGAGGATGACGATCTGGGGCATGGTGGCTCTCGTGTCTTGTCTATCGTGGACTATCGTGTCTACAGTGTGCGGGGGAAGAAATCGCTTACGCGACTTCATCCAGTTTCTTGCCGGTCAAGGCGGCGTGGACGCTGCGGTCCATGCGCCGTGCGGCGAATTCTTCAGTACCGTGTGCCAGCGCATCGACCGCCGCCTTGATGGCGAGATGATCGCTGCCTTGCGCGGCGGCGCTCACGGCCTCGATCTGTGCTTCGATGGCCACACGCTCCTCTTCCGACAGCAACGCGGCATCGGCCTGCAGCGCCGAACGGGTAGCCAGGACGATGCGTTCGGCTTCGACCTGCTCTTCACGCAGGGCGCGGCGCTGCATGTCTTCATCTGCCGAGCTGAAGGACTCCTGCAGCATGCGGGCGATCTCGTCATCGCCCAGGCCGTACGAGGGCTTCACGGTGATGGAAGCTTCCACGCCCGAGGTCATCTCGCGCGCCGACACGGCCAGCAAGCCATCGGCATCGACCTGGTAAGTCACGCGGATACGCGCCGCACCGGCCGCCATGGGCGGAATGCCGCGCAGTTCGAAGCGCGCCAGCGAGCGGCAATCGGCCACCAGCTCGCGCTCGCCCTGCACCACGTGGATCGCCATGGCAGTCTGGCCATCCTTGAAGGTGGTGAATTCCTGGGCACGTGCGCAGGGGATGGTGGAGTTGCGCGGGATGACCTTCTCGGCCAGCCCGCCCATGGTTTCGATGCCCAGCGACAGCGGGATCACGTCCAGCAGCAGCCAGTCGTCCCCCGGTGCGCGGTTGCCGGCCAGCAGGTTGGCCTGCACGGCCGCGCCCAGTGCCACCACCTTGTCGGGGTCGATGTTGGACAGCGGATTGGTCTTGAAGAACTCGCCCACCGCACGGCGGATGTGCGGCATGCGGGTGGCACCACCGACCAGGACCACGCCGTCGACGTCTTCCACGGTCAGGCTGGCGTCGCGCAGTGCCTTGCGTACCGGGGCCATGGTCTTGGCCACCAGATGCTGGGTGATCTCGTTGAATTGCGCAGCGGTGATGGACAGGTGCACTTCCTCACCGGACTTCAGGACCGCATCGATCTGTACTTCTTCCTTGCTGGAGAGCAGCTCCTTGACTTCGCGCGCCTTGACCATCAAGAGGCGCGTGTCTTCATCCGACAGCGGCTGCAGCTGGGCTTCGTGGCTGATCCAGCAGAACAGGCGATGATCGAAATCGTCACCACCGAGCGCCGAATCGCCGCCCGTGGACAGGACTTCGAACACGCCGCGGGTGAGCTTGAGGATGGAAATATCGAAGGTGCCGCCGCCCAGGTCATAGACCGCGAAGATGCCTTCGGAGGCATTGTCCAGACCGTAGGCAATGGCGGCGGCCGTCGGTTCGTTGAGCAGACGCAGCACGTTCAGACCGGCCAGTTGCGCCGCATCCTTGGTGGCCTGGCGCTGGGCATCGTCGAAGTAGGCGGGCACGGTGATGACGGCGCCCACCAGATCGTCGCCCAGGGCATCCTCGGCGGTCTGGCGCAGCGTGGCCAGTATCTGGGCCGAGACTTCCACCGGGCTCTTCACGCCGGCCACGGTCTTGATCTGCACCATGCCGGGCTGGTCCTGGAAGTCGTAGGGCATGTTCTCGGCGTGGGCGATGTCCTTCAGGCCACGGCCCATGAAACGCTTGACCGACACGATGGTATTGCGCGGATCGATGGTTTGCGCAGCCTGGGCCTTGTAGCCGATGTGGGCATGGCCATTGGGCAGGTAGCGCACGATCGAGGGCAGCAACACGCGGCCATCGTCATCGGCCAGGACTTCGGGAATGCTGTTGCGCACGGTCGCCACCAGCGAATTGGTGGTACCCAGGTCGATGCCGACGGCCAGACGACGCTGGTGTGGCGCGGTGGACATGCCCGGTTCGGAAATCTGCAGTAAAGCCATAGGATGTGGACTCGTCGTGGAGCGTTGTAGCGATGTGACTCGCTGTTATTCGGGTAAGGCCATCCGGATGCCCAGGCCGATGAAGGCACAGCCTGCCAGGCGATTCAGATGGACGGAAGCGCGAGCGCGACGGCGGAACACGGCGCCGACCGCGCCGGAAAACAAGGCGATGGCGCTGAAGATGACGAAGGCCTGCGCAATGAAGACCAGCGCCAGGACCAGCATCTGCAAGGCTTCATGCCCGGCTTCGCGCTGTACGAATTGCGGCAGGAAGGCGATGAAGAACAGTGTCACCTTGGGATTGAGCATGTTGGCCAGCACGCTTTGCCAGTAGATGCGACGCAGCGGCACGGCGGCAGCGCCCTGCCCGTCGGCGGACAGTGCAATGCCGGCCGAGGCCGAGCGCAGCGTGCGCACGCCAAGATAGGCCAGGTAGGCCGCACCCGCATATTGCAGGGCGTGATAGGCCGGCGGATACGCCTTGATGAGCGCAGCAAAGCCCAGCACGGCCAGCAGCGTATGAAAGATCAGTCCGGAACAGAAACCGGCTGCAGCCACCAAGCCCGCCTTGCGCCCTTGGGCGATGCCGCGCGTGAGTACGTAGAGATTGTCCGGACCGGGGGCCAGGGTCAGCGTCATCGCCGCCAGCAGGAACAGGAACAGATCAGGCATGGAGCATCTCCGGTCAGCCTTCGATCAGGGCGAAGGCATCGCCGATCTCGGCACCAAACTTGTCGAGGAACATCAGCTGGCGCACCAGCTTGCCGGCAGCGACGTAGTCACCGGCATCGAGCAAGGCTTCGATGCGGGCGATCTCGGCCTTCTTCTCTGCCAGCAGTGCGGTATTGAGTTCTTCGAGGGCATCGATGTCCTTGCCGGCCTTGGCGTCATCGAGCGTCTCGCGCCATTCCATCTGCTGCATCAGGAAGGCCGGCGCCATGGCAGTATTGGATTCGGTCTGCAGATCCACGCCGTGCAGCTCGCACAGATAGCGGGCACGCTTCAAGGGATTCTTCAGCGTCTGGTAGGCCTCGTTGGCGCGGGTGGCCCACTGCATGGCCACGCGCTTTTCGGCATCGCTGGCGTGGGCGAACTTGTCCGGATGCGCCTGGCTCTGCACGCGATGGAAAGCCTGCTCCAGCGCCTTCAGGTCGATGGCGAAACGTTGCGGCAGCTGGAACAGGTCAAAGTGGTTTTGCATGTCTGAAAAATAAAAAGCCTGTCGAACTGCAACAGGCTTGGCACATCAGGGACGGCATACGCTGACAGGGTCAAGCCCGGGCGGGAGCAATCACACGGCTGTCACGGTATCGGCTAAGCACTGACCACGCACCGCAAAGCCGGTGCGACGGCATCGACAAGGATCCGACTCTGCAGATCAGATGCGGAAGCTTTCGCCGCAGCCGCACTCGTCCTTGACGTTGGGGTTCTGGAACTTGAAGCCTTCGTTCAATCCTTCGCGGGCGAAGTCCAGCTCGGTGCCGTCGATGTAGGGCAGGCTCTTGGGATCGACAAAGACGCGCACGCCATGCGACTCGAAGACGGTGTCTTCGGAGGATTGTTCATCCACATACTCCAGCTTGTAAGCCAGGCCGGAGCAGCCGGTGGTGCGCACACCCAGGCGCAGGCCGATGCCCTTGCCCCGGCGCTCCATGTAGCGGCTGATGTGTTTTGCTGCCTTCTCTGTCAACGTGATTGCCATGATGCTTGCCTTACGAAATCGAAAACCGCGAGTACCGCTGTCGGAAAAAGGCCGCTCAGGCAGCCTTCTGTTCCGCGCCGTGCTTGGCCTTGTAGTCCTGCACGGCAGCCTTGATGGCGTCTTCGGCCAGGATGGAGCAATGGATCTTCACCGGCGGCAGCGCCAGTTCTTCAGCGATCTGGGTGTTCTTGATGGACAGCGCTTCGTCCAGGGTCTTGCCCTTGACCCATTCGGTCACCAGCGAGGACGATGCGATGGCCGAACCGCAGCCATAGGTCTTGAACTTGGCATCCTGGATGACGCCATCGGCGCCGACCTTGATCTGCAGCTTCATCACGTCGCCGCAGGCCGGTGCACCCACCATGCCGGTGCCCACGGTCTCGTCGCCCTTTTCGAAGGCGCCGACGTTGCGGGGGTTTTCATAGTGGTCGAGTACTTTTTCGGAATAAGACATGTTCTTTGCTCCCTAGATGATGGTTTCGGCCATCGCCCCTGCCCTGCTGCGGCTGCTGGCGATGGCTGGCAGAATCCTGGTTTAGTGGGCCGCCCACTGGATGGTGGACAGGTCCACGCCGTCCTTGTACATGTCCCACAGCGGGGACAGCTCGCGCAGCTTGCCGACCTTGCTCTTGATCAGCTCGATGGTGAAATCGATGTCTTCCTCGGTGGTGAAGCGGCCGATGGTGAAGCGAATCGAGCTGTGCGCCAGTTCATCGCTGCGACCCAGGGCGCGCAGCACGTAGGACGGCTCCAGACTGGCCGAGGTGCAGGCCGAACCGGAGGAGACGGCGATGTCCTTGATGGCCATGATCAGCGATTCACCTTCCACGTAGTTGAAGCTCACGTTCAGGTTGTGCGGCACGCGATGATCCATGTCGCCGTTGATGTAGGTCTCTTCGATCTCTTGCAGGCCCTTGGCCAGGCGGTCGCGCAAAGCACGGATGTGCGCCAGTTCAGTGTCCATCTCTTCACGCGCCAGGCGGAAAGCTTCACCCATGCCGACGATCTGGTGCGTGGCCAGGGTGCCCGAACGCAGGCCGCGCTCGTGACCGCCGCCGTGCATCTGCGCTTCGATGCGCACGCGCGGCTTGCGGCGCACATACAAGGCACCGATACCCTTCGGACCGTAGCTCTTGTGAGCCGAGAAGCTCATCAGGTCGACCTTCCAGTTCTCCAGATCGATCTTGACCTTGCCGGTGGCTTGCGCCGCATCGCTGTGGAAGATGATGCCCTTGGAACGGCAGAACTCGCCGATTTCCGGCACCGGCTGGATCACGCCGATTTCATTGTTCACCAGCATGACCGAGACCAGGATGGTATCCGGACGCACGGCGGCAGCGATCTGCTCGACGGTGACCAGGCCATTGTCCTGCGGCTGCAGGTAAGTAGCCTCGAAGCCCACGCGCTCCAGCTCGCGGAAGGTGTCCAGCACCGCCTTGTGCTCGGTCTTGACGGTGATGATGTGCTTGCCCTTGGACTTGTAGAACTGCGCCGCACCCTTGATGGCCAGGTTGTTGCTCTCGGTGGCGCCGGAAGTCCAGATGATCTCGCGCGAATCCGCGTTGACCAGTTTGGCGACTTCTTCACGCGCTTCTTCCACGGCCTTTTCAGCGGTCCAGCCATACATGTGGCTGCGCGAAGCGGGATTGCCGAACTGCTCGCGCAGGTAGGGAATCATCTTGTCGGCCACGCGCGGATCGACCGGAGTGGTCGCCGAGTAGTCCATGTAGATCGGGAAGTGCGGAGCCTTGATGGTCTCCAGCAGGCTTTTTTCCAGGGGTGCGTTCATAAGGTCCTTGCTCCAAATCAGGCTGCGGCTTGCGGGCGGTGCATCACCACCACGCTCTGCGAGTCGGCGGCACGGTGTTCCGCCGGCTTGGGTTCTTTTTGCTGGTCGACCAGATCCTGGAGCGATACCGAATCCAGGTATTCGACCATCTTTTCGTTCAGGGTGGACCAGAGTTCATGTGTCATGCAGCGTGCGCCGCCGGGATGCGCGGCGCTGTGGCAGTTTTCCTTGCCACCGCACTGGGTTGCATCCAGCGGTTCGTCCACGGCGATGATAATGTCGGCAACCGACACGTCGGCCGCCTTGCGGGCGAGATTGTAACCACCGCCGGGACCCCTCACGGACTCGACGATCTGGTGACGCCGCAATTTGCCGAACAACTGCTCCAGATATGATAAAGAAATTTCCTGGCGCTCGCTGATGGCCGACAGCGTGACAGGACCCTTGCCCTGGCGCAGGGCCAGGTCAATCATCGCAGTCACGGCAAAACGGCCTTTGGTGGTAAGACGCATGAAGTTCGCTCCAGAAACAAATGCACCGGCGGGGCCGGTTACCCTGAATTCCCGAATATTTGAGTCAAGTATAGCAAACCCGAGTAATTCTGTCAGGTACCCTCCCTTTTCCTTCATATCGCCGAAAAGCTGGCCTGGCGCAAAGCGCATGAAAATTCCGCCGAAACTTGTCTGACCTCTTGCGTAAAGTGCGTTACCCTGAGGGCTACGGCTGGTCCTGGCGTCGTCGCTGCTTATCGATCTGGTAAGATGGCGCGACAATGTTCACCTCGCCTGATGCGGACCGACCACAAGCATTGACAAGCCGGTCCGCCAGCGCTCCCGAGAAATAAAACGATATGGATGTTAGCGACACCCCCAATCCGCTGCTGCGCCCTCGCCGCAAACCCCAGAGCCTGTCACAGGAAGTCGTGGCGGCGCTGTCGGCGATGATCAGCAGCGGCAGTCTCAAGCCCGGCGACAAGCTGCCCACCGAATCGGAGATCATGCAGACCCAGGGGGTCTCGCGTACCGTCGTGCGCGAAGCCATCTCGCGGCTACAAGCCGCCGGGCAGGTGGAGACGCGCCACGGCATCGGCACCTTCGTACTGGAGGCCAAGAAGGGCTCCAACATCAACATCGACCCGGCCACCATCACCACCATGCGTGACCTGCTGGCGCTGCTGGAGCTGCGCATCAGCCTGGAAACCGAAACTGCGGGCCTGGCCGCCTCCCGCCGCAGCGATGCCCAGTTGCAGGAGATCCGCGAGGCGCTGGACCTGTTCCACGCCAACCAGAAAAGCGGTGGCGATACCGTGGGACCGGACTTTCGCTTCCACTTCGCCATCGCCAATGCCACCGGCAATCGTTACTTCATCGAGATCATCAGCCATCTGGGCATGGGGGTGATCCCGCGCAAGCGCATCAATACCGCCGAGCTGGCCCATGACCAGCAGGCCAGCTACCTGGAGCGGGTCCAGCGCGAGCATGAAGACATCTTCGAGGCCATCGCCCGAAGCGATGCCGAAGCGGCGCGCGCGGCCATGCGCAATCACCTCACCAACAGCCGCGAGCGCCTGCGCCGCGCGCAGCAGGAAGCCGAATCGGGCAGCACCGGCAGCGCCTGACCTACCGGGCAAGGGCCGATCCGGGCATCTCCGGTCGGCCCGCTCCTTACCGCAGTCCCGTCCATCCTCCAGCCATCGTCCGGCAATACCGCCGACAGCGCCCGGCCGCGTCCTCTTCCGCGTCGGCAGCACCTGCCCTCTCTCTTCCTGCACCAGCGCAAAAGCTCAGAAGAAATTGCTGGCTTTCTGAAATCTTATGTTGTACGATGACTGATATCCTAATCGGATACAAGAAGATCAGAGACAACAATCAACACACTTGCCTCGTTTTCCAACCCATTCCTAACGGCGTCGAGCGAAACCATGTCCCAGTACACACCCCAAGACCTCAAACATATCCTCTCTTCCGGCCTGCTGTCGTTCCCGCTGACGGACTTCGACGAGCAAGGCGATTTCCGCCCCAAGACCTACATCGAGCGCCTGGAGTGGCTGGCGCCGTATGGCGCGAGCGCGCTGTTCGCCGCTGGCGGCACGGGTGAGTTCTTCTCGCTGGTTCCGGGTGAATATTCGGACATCATCCGCACCGCCGTCGACACCTGCCGCGGCAAGGTGCCCATCATTGCCGGTGCCGGCGGTTCCACCCGCGCCGCCATCGCCTATGCCCAGGAAGCCGAACGCCTGGGCGCGCACGGTATCCTCTTGATGCCGCACTACCTGACCGAAGCCAGCCAGGACGGCATCGCCGCCCACGTGGAAGCGGTCTGCAAGTCGGTCAACTTCGGCGTCATCATCTACAACCGCGCGGTCTGCAAGCTCAACGCCGAGACCCTGCAACGCCTGGCCGACCGCTGCCCCAACCTGATCGGTTTCAAGGATGGCATCGGCGAGATCGAACCGATGGTGCATATCCGTCGCAAGCTGGGTGACCGTTTCACCTACCTGGGCGGCCTGCCGACCGCTGAAGTCTATGCGGCCGCCTACAAGGCACTGGGCGTGCCGGTGTATTCCTCGGCCGTGTTCAACTTCATCCCCAAGACCGCCGTCGAGTTCTACGAAGCCATTGCCAAGGAAGACCACGACACCGTCGGCAAGCTCATCGACGACTTCTTCCTGCCCTACCTGGCCATCCGCAACCGCAAGGCGGGTTATGCGGTGTCCATCGTCAAGGCCGGTGCCAAGATCGTCGGCCACGACGCCGGTCCGGTCCGCACGCCCCTGACCGATTGCACCCCGGAAGAGCACGAAGAACTGGCCGCCCTGATCAAGAAGCTGGGTCCGCAATAAGACTCACCTGATCCGACCGGCAGCAACAAGGGAGGGGGCCGCAGGAAACTGCGGCCCCCTCCCCTTTTTACGTGAGATGAAGGAAAGTGCAGGCCCCTGCCGAAAAAAAACCTCCGTAGCCGAAGCGACGGAGGTTTTCGTGAAGGGAAATGCCAAAACTCAGAACTCTTCCCAATCCTGTGCATCGTCCTTGATGCGGCTGCCTGGCGCCGGTGGCGTGGCCTTGGCCGGTTTGGCGGGCGGCAACTTGGGCGCCGCCTTCGGTGTGGCTGCAGCGGACGGCGCGGCGGGCACGGCAGGCGCAACCGGTGCAACCGCAGCCGGAGGCGGCGCCATCGGCGCCGGACGCGGCTTGGCTACCGGGCTGGCAATCTGGTGCGCATCGATCTTGAAGATGCTCACCGCGCCCACCAGGTTGGTGGCCTGGGCCTGCAGCGATTGCGCCGCAGCCGCTGCCTGTTCCACCAGAGCGGCGTTCTGCTGGGTCACTTCATCCATCTGGGTGATGGCGCGATTGACCTGTTCGATGCCGGTGCTCTGCTCGCGGCTGGCCTCGGCGATCTCACCGACGATGTCGGTCACGCGCTGCACGCTGGTGACCACTTCGCTCATGGTGGCGCCGGCCTGCTCCACCAACTGGCTGCCGGCTTCGACCTTCTCCACCGAATCATCGATGAGCGACTTGATCTCCTTGGCCGCCGCCGCCGAACGCTGCGCCAGCGAACGCACTTCCGAGGCCACCACGGCAAAGCCGCGGCCCTGCTCACCGGCCCGGGCGGCTTCCACCGCTGCATTCAGGGCCAGGATATTGGTCTGGAAGGCGATGCCATCGATGACGCTGATGATGTCGACGATCTTGCGCGAGGAATCATTGATGGCCTGCATGGTGTCGACCACCTGCGAAACCACTTCCCCACCCTTGCTGGCGGTGGAGGAGGCCGAATGCGCCAGCTGGTTGGCCTGCAGGGCATTGTCGGCGTTCTGCTTGACGGTGCCGGTCAGCTGTTCCATGGAGGCGGCGGTCTCTTCCAGGGAGCTGGCCTGCTGCTCGGTGCGCGAAGACAGGTCCATGTTACCGGCGGCGATTTCCTTGGCACTGGTATCGATGCTGTCGGAACTGCTGCGCACGCGGCCCACGGTGGTCAACAGCGCCTGCTGCATGCTGCGGATGGCCGAGAACAGGCGGCCAATCTCGTTGTTGTTCTTGACATCCACCTTGGTCGTCAGGTCGCCATTGGCCACCAGGTCCAGCAGGTGAACGGCACGGTTGAGCGGCGTGAGGACGATGTTGCGCAGCATGAAATGCACCCCGATCACCAGGAACAGGGCGCCGATCAGACCGGCGACCACCAGCCAGACCACCATGTTGTATTCGTGCTGGCGCTCGCTGGCGGCGGTGTTATTGAGATCCATGGCCCGCTTCTGGAACTGGTCCAGCGCCTTGGAGAAGCGCGCTCCGGCCGGATTGATCTGCTTGTCGTTGAGCTCCGAATACGCGGCGGTATCGCCCGCCTTCAACTCACCGGCGGCCTTGAGCAGCAGGTCGGAGAGTGCGCGCGCCGATTCGATGAGTTCCTTCTTCACCGCCGGCTCCTCGCCGGCCAGCTCGGACATCTTGCTGAACTCCTCCACGTACTTGAGGCCACGGTCATAGCTGGTCTGGGCGCTCTTGAGGGCGCCCTCGGTGACGGCCGGATCGTTCTTTTCCTTCAGATTGGCATAGGCGCGCGTGAGCGCAGAGCGTGTGCGCGTGGTGTCCTTGTAGGCGTCATTGATGACGATGACATGCTCGGCGATCTCATGCACGTATTCCGTGGCCTGGTTGGCCCGACCCAGCGCAAAGATCCCCACGCCGGCCCCCACTACGATCATGCATGAAAACAGCGCAAGCGCGCTCATCAGGCTGAAGCGAACCGTCAGATTCCGCATTCCCTCTCTCCGCTTAATATTTGTACAACAACAAATGAAATGAACAACCTGGCGCAGACGATACAACAGCGAGGCACGCTTCATATCGGCGGCAAACTGACCAAAACGGCCCCAATTCCCGGTTAGGGCACTCGGCAAACAGGTGCTTGCGTATTGTGCAACGGCAACACCCGGCACTGGCTGTCCTGGATCAAGCCGGCTTCATATGTGACGGCAATCATGTGAAAAAGCTTGTCGGATTTACCTCCGACAAGCTCAAAAAACAACATATTGACGGTTTGAATGCTGAAGAAATCTGCAACCAGGAATCAGGGGGCTGCCGGCAGGTCGATGATCTCGACCCAGTTCGGGTTGCGCCCGAGGGTATAGCGGAAGAGCGGGGTCAGGGCGCCGCTGTCATGGTTGATGGCGTAGCTGGTCAGTCCGGCCTTCTGGCCGACCGCCAGCAGATAGCGCCCCTGCGGATCGATGTTGAAGCCACGCGGCTGGGTTTCAGTGGGAATGTTGAGGATGCGCGTGAGCTTGCCGCTGGCCAGGTCCACGCGATAGCCGGTGAGCGTATTGGAGGTACGCTCGCTGGCATAGAGGAAGCGGCCATCGGGGGTCAGGTGCAGGTCGGCCGCCGCCAGTTGCTCGCTGGTCTTGAAGCCTTCCGGCAAGGCCGAATCACTGCCCTGCAGGGTCAGGGTCCCGGCGCGACGGTCATAGGCGTAGGTGTTGACGGTGGCATCGAGCTCATTGGTCGAATAGACGAAACGCTGGTCCGGCGAAAACACGAAGTGGCGCGGCCCCGCACCGGCCCTGGTGGCCACGGAGGGCGGCGTATTGGGCGTGAGCGCACCGGTGGCCGCATCGAAGCGGTACTGCAGGATCACGTCACTGCCGAGGTTGCTGGCGAAGACGAAGGCATTGGCCGGATCGACCTGCACCGAGTGGGCGTTCTTCCCGGTCGGGATCACAGCCAGCGGCGGCGCCTGCACGGTGCCGTCGCTGGCGATCGCATTGACCGAGATCTTGTTGCCCGAGTAGGACGCCGCCAGCAGATAGCGGCCGCTGCGGTCGGTGGCGATGTTGGCCATGTTGTCGGCCAGCGGCGCCTTGGAAAGGACCTTGAGCTTGCCGCTGCGGGGATCGATGGCATAGCTGACGACCGAATAAGGCTGGCCTCGCAGGGAGGCATACAGGAAGCGGTGGTCCGGGCTGATGGCCAGCGGCATCACGGTGCTGCCGGTATCGACCTGCTCGATCAGATTGACGCTGCCGTCGCCATTGAGCCTGAGCACATAGATGTCCTGGCTGTCGGCGTTGGAGACATAGGCCACGGTGGCCGCATGGGCGTAGCCGGTGGCCAGACTGAGGGCGGAAGTGGCGATGAAGGTGGCAAGACGGGAAGAGGATGGGGAAACAGAGCTGCTCATGCGGTCTCCTGGCGGATCAACGTTGTTGTTGGTATGTGAACGGAAAAAAAAGGACCCGCAAGCAGGTCCCAAGGGAGGATGGCATCAGGTCACCGGCGCCGGGTTGAACAGGGTCAGTGCGTTGTGCAGCTTCCATTGTTCGGCCCAGGTGCGCTTCTTGCCGCTGGCCACGTCCAGCATCAGCTGGAACAGTTCCCAGCCGACCTGTTCGATGGTGGCTTCACCGCTGGCGATGCGCCCGGCATTGACATCCATCAGGTCATGCCAACGTCGCGCCAGATCGTTGCGGGTGGCGACCTTGATGACCGGCACGGCCGCCAGGCCATAGGGCGTACCACGGCCTGTGGTGAAGATATGAAGGTTCATGCCGGCGGCCAGCTGCAAGGTGCCGCAGATGAAGTCGGAGGCCGGGGTGGCGGCGTAGATCAGGCCCTTCTGCTGAAGTTTGTCGCCCGGCGCGAGCACGCCCGAAATCGGGCTGGAGCCGGACTTGACGATGGAACCCATGGCCTTCTCGACGATGTTGGCCAGACCGCCCTTCTTGTTGCCGGGGGTGGTGTTGGCGCTGCGGTCCACGCCGCCTTGCTTCAAGTAATTGTCGTACCAGTCCATCTCGCGGATCATGGCCTGGGCCACTTCCTCATTGACGGCGCGCGAGGTCAACTGGTCGATGCCGTCACGCACTTCGGTCACTTCCGAGAACATCACCGACGCCCCGGCGCGCACCAGCAGGTCGGTGGCAAAGCCCACCGCCGGATTGGCCGTCACACCGGAGAAGGCATCGCTGCCGCCACACTGCACACCGACCACCAGGTCCGAGGCCGGGCAGGTTTCGCGACGGCGCTTGTTCAGTTCGGTCAGGCGTGCCTCGGCCATGGTCATGATGGAGTCGATCATGGAGTTGAAACCGACGTGTTCCGCATCCTGCAGGCAGACCACATAGGGTTCGCCGGCCTTGTGGATGGGGATCATGTTTTCCGGCAGCAGGCGGTTGGGCTGGAGCTTTTCGCAGCCCAGGCTGACCACCATGGCCTGGCCGCCGAAGTTGGGGTTCAGGCTGATGTTGCGCAGGGTGCGGATGGGGATGCCGGCATTGGGCGCATCGATGGCCACGCCGCAACCGTAGGTGTGCTCCAGCGCCACCACATCTTCCACATTGGGATACTTGGGCAGCAGCTCGGCGCGGATGCGCTTGACCGCATGCTCCACCACGCCGGCCACGCATTGCACGGTGGTGGTGATGGCCAGCAGGTTGCGCGTGCCCACCGAGCCATCGGCATTGCGGTAGCCCTCGAAGGTATAGCCTTCCAGCGGCGGCTGCGGCGCCGGTTTCCTGGTGGCGATGGGCAGGTTGTCGAGTTCGCGCGCCGGCGGCATCTGCACCAGCGATTCCTCGATCCAGCTGCCCTTGGGAATATCACGCACGGCATAGCCGATGGCCACGTCGTAGCGCACGATGGCTTCGCCCTGCTTGAGATCGCGCAGGGCGATCTTGTGCCCCTGGGGCACACGGTCGACCAGGGTCAGACCGTCGGGGAACACGGTGCCGGCGGGCAGGCCGCCGTCATTGACGACGATGGCGACATTGTCAGTGTCGTTCATCATGATGTAACGCGGAGTGAATGCCTGGCTGGCGACGGTATCGGTGCTCATGCTAAGTCCCAAAACGACAGAATGCTGCAATTGAATGGAAAAGGCGGCCACTGCCGGAGCGGCCGCCGACAAGGCGGATCAGGCGTCCTTGAGTTCGACGCGCTTGATTTCCTTGACGATCACAAGATAGCTGATCACGGTCACCAGCGCATTGATGCCCACGAACACCAGGGCACCGGCGAAGGAACCGGTTTGCTTGACGATGTAACCGATCACGATGGGGGTGGTGATGCCGGCCACGTTGCCGAACATGTTGAACAGGCCACCGGACAGGCCCACGATCTGCTTGGGTGCGGTATCGGCCACCACGGCCCAGCCCAGCGCGCCCACGCCCTTGCCGAAGAAAGCCAGGGCCATGATGCCCACCACCATCCACTGCGCCTCGACGTAGTTGCACAGGATCATGGTCATCGACAGCAGCATGCCGCCCACGATGGGGATCTTGCGCGACCAGGTGACCGACATGCCGCTCTTGATGAGACGGTCCGAGATCAGGCCGCCGACCACGCCGCCGATGAAGCCGCACACCGCCGGGATCGAGGCCACGAAACCGGCCTTGAGAATGGACATGCCACGCTCCTGCACCAGATACACCGGGAACCAGGTCAGGAAGAAATAGGTAATCACGTTGATGCAGTACTGGCCGATGTACACGCCCAGGAGCATGCGGTTGGACAGCAACTGGCGGATATATCCCTTGCCCTTGGTGGAGGGAGCGGCGACCTTCCTGTTGTCCATGTCGACCAGGCCGCCACCGGATTCGATGTGCTGCAGTTCGGCCTGGTTGATGCGCGGATGATCCTTGGGGCTGTAGATGACCCGGCCCCAGACCATCGCCAGCAGGATGCCGACCACGCCCATGACGGTGAAGACGTGATGCCAGCTGTAGCTGTGCACGATCCAGGCCATCAGCGGCGTGAAGATCACGGCTGCGAAGTATTGCGCCGAATTGAAGATGGCCGAGGCGGTGCCGCGCTCCTTGGTCGGGAACCAGGCCGCGACGATGCGACCATTGGCCGGGAAGGACGGTGCCTCGGCCAAGCCCACCATGAAGCGCAGCAGGAACAGCGCGATCACGGCCGAAGCGGTACTCATCCAGGTCACACCGGCCTGCAGGAAGGTGAAGAAGGACCACAGGGCGATGCTCCACATGTAGATCTTCTTGGAGCCGAAGCGGTCCAGCAGCCAGCCGCCCGGCAGTTGTGCCAGCACGTAGGCCCAGCTGAAGGCAGAGAAGATGTAGCCCATGGTCACCGGGTCCAGCGACAGTTCGGTCTTCATCGCCGACCCGGCGATGGACAAGGTGGCACGGTCAGCGTAGTTGACCGTGGTGACGACGAACAGCAGGAACAGGATCAGATAGCGGATATGGGTGGGCTTGACCGCCCCAGCGCCGCCGGTGGTGTTGCTTTGCGCCAATTGAATTCTCCAGGTCTCTCGCCATCCATGCCGCCCACCGGCCCCGCGCAGACGCCGCGGGAAAACGGACGTACTGGCGTGGAGCCTGCTGGGCGGGTCTCTTGGCGTATTGTTGTGCTTTGAATAGGGTTGTTATAAGACGTCATACAACAGCAAGCGCAGTATAGCAGGACGCCAACCGGACGCAAGCGCTGAATGCGCCCGGTACGATGGTTCTCGTGCGGTGGGCATGGAGCTATTGCGTCGGGGGGGGACGTTGTATGACCTGTCCCTTCGCCGCGCTGACGAAGCGGCGCGGCGCAGGTATCATGCGCGGACTCTTCATTTCGCCAAGATTTCCCATGACACCCTCTTCCACCATCTCGCGCGGCAATTCCGCCTGGCTCAAGCCGCTGTTGTTCGTCCTGGTGGCCGCCATCGGCCTCTATTACGTCAAGTGGTCGCCCTACTATCTGAAATCCTTCGTGGCCGCCGACAAGCACAGCATTGGCGCCTCCATCCTGGGCAATGCACCGGCCGCACCGTGGTCGGCGGCGCTGGAATATGCCGGCGTCTACTTCCTGGCCATCTGGAAAGCCGCCGTACTGGGCGTGTTGCTGGGCTCGCTGGTGCAGGTGCTGGTGCCGCGCGACTGGCTGCTGCGCGTGTTCGGCCGCGCCGGCCTGGGCTCGACGCTGCGCGGCGGGCTGTTCGCCCTGCCGGGCATGATGTGCACCTGCTGCGCCGCCCCGGTAGTGGCGGGCATGCGCCGTCAGCAGGTCTCGGTCGGCGCCGCGCTGGCGTTCTGGATCGCCAACCCGGTGCTCAATCCGGCCACGCTGGTGTTCATGGGATTCGTACTGGGCTGGGACTTCGCTGCGCTGCGACTGGTGGCCGGTGTGCTGCTGGTGGTGGGCGTGTCGCTGATCGCGCAGCGCGTGGCGCAAGCCGAAACACTGCCGCAGGCGGCACTGGATGCGGTGGCCGCTGCCGAATACGAACCGATGGACGATGGACGTCACTTCCTGGTCCGCTGGGCCAGCAAGCTGTGGCAATTGTTCTGGACCACCATGCCGGTCTACATCGTGGTGGTGCTGGCGCTGGGCGCAGCGCGGGTGTGGCTGTTCCCGCAGGTGGATGCCGGCATGGGCAACAGCCTGCTGTGGATCGTGGCGCTGGCGGTGGTGGGCACGCTGTTCGTGATTCCCACGGCGGCCGAAATCCCCATCGTGCAATCGATGTTGTCCCTGGGCATGGGCGTGGGCCCCGGCGTGGCGCTGCTGATGACCCTGCCCAGCATCAGCCTGCCTTCGCTGCTGATGCTGCGCACCTCCTTCACGCCCAAGGTACTGACCACCGTCACGCTACTGACCATCCTGATCGGCGCGGTCAGCGGGATGGTGGCCGTGGTGCTGCTGTAATGCTGTAAGCAGGCTCAGGGACGATACTGCCGCAGGAAGTCGACCACCTCGGTCTGCTTCCCTGCGAAGAGCAGGCGCGAGCCTTTGGACTCGCGCTGGAAGGCATAGATGGGATCGTAGTATTCGGCCAGCAAGGCATCGATCCAGGCACGGTGCAAGTCGACCACGCCGTCTTTCTCCTGGCGCGCCAGCGCCGTTTCCATCATCTGCAACAGGCGGCGGTAGCGCTGGTCGCCCAGGCGCTTGACCAGCTTGCCGAGCGCGGCCAGCAGATGGGCGCGATAGCGTTCAAAACCGTGGCGCGGATCCAGCGTCACGTACTCCTCGCACAAGCCACTGACGTAATCGCGCAGGATGCGCTCAACGCGCCCTTCCCGGCTGTCTTCCAGCCATACCATGGGCAGGCTCTGCATGCGCTGGTGCAAGGCCAGCGGCAAGGCGCAGGCGCCGATCAGGCGGCTCTCGTCTTCCAGCGCGAACCAGTGGTGACCTTGCGCCTGCAATTTGATGAGGGCAATGGCCAGGCGGTGCTCGAAGTCGATGGGCGCAGGCTGCGGGCTGGCGCGCTTGCCGAAACTGGAGCCGCGATGATTGGCGTAGGCTTCCAGGTCCAGGGCATTGTCCAGCTGCAGCAGCACGTCGGTCTTGCCGCTGCCGGTCATGCCCCCCACCACCACGAAGGCGCATTCGGCCAAAGCCTGGTCGATGGCTTGCATCAGGAAGTGCCGCAGCGCCTTGTAGCCGCCGGCCACGCGCGGATAGGCGATACCAGCCTCACTGTTCAACCATTGCTGGGTGATCTGCGAGCGCAGCCCGCCCCGGAAGCAGTACAGGCAGCCTTGCGGATGCGCCCGTGCAAACTGCGCCCAGGCGGCGATGCGTTCCTCCTTGACTGATCCGCTGACCAGTTGATGGCCCAGTTCGATGGCCGACTGCTGGCCCGCTTCCTTGTAGCGCAGGCCGACCTGATGGCGCTCGCTATCGTTCATCAGCGGCAGGTTCACGGCGGTCGGAAAGGCGCCCTTGCCGAATTCCACCGGCGCCCTTGCATCCAGCATGGGCGTATCGGCGAGGAACAGTTCACGGCTGGGCTGCAGATCGGCCATCAAAGCACCTCGACCGCGTAACGCTGTCGTTCCACCAGTTCGCCGATAGGCGCCAGTTCCAACCCCAGCGCAGCGGCGGTGGCGAGAAATTCCGGATTGGCTTCGGGCCGCACTGCCACCAGCAGGCCGCCGCTGGTCTGGGGATCACACAGCAGATTCTTCTGGGCTTCGCTGAGCGGGCTGATCTTGCTGCCATAGCTCTCGACATTGCGTCCGGTACCACCCGGCACGCAGCCTTCGGCCAGGTAATAAGGTACGCCCGGCAGGCTGGGCACCCGCGCGTGCTGGATGCGTGCGCTCACGCCGCTGCCTTCGCACATTTCCACCAGATGGCCCAGCAGGCCGAAGCCGGTCACATCCGTCATCGCAGCCACGCCCGCCAGCTTGCCGAAGCGGCTGCCGGGCTGGTTGAGCTGGCACATCCAGTCGCGTGCCGTGCCGACGTCTTCAGGGCGCAGCTTGCCCTTCTTCTCGGCGGTGGTGAGGATGCCGATGCCCAGCGGCTTGGTGAGGTACAGCAGGCAACCGGCGCTGGCGGTGTCGTTGCGCTTCATGTGGCGCTTCTCCACCACACCGGTCACGGCCAGGCCAAAGATGGGTTCCGGGGCATCGATGGAATGACCACCAGCCAGCGGGATGCCGGCCGCATCGCAGGCCGCGCGGCCACCGCGCACGACTTCGCGCGCCACTTCCGGCGGCAGCACGTTGACCGGCCAGCCGAGGATGGCGATGGCCATGAGCGGATCACCACCCATGGCGTAGATATCGCTGATGGCATTGGTGGCGGCGATGCGGCCGAAGTCGAAGGGATCATCGACGATGGGCATGAAGAAATCGGTGGTCGAGACCACACCGCGTTCTTCATCGATGGCATAGACGGCGGCGTCGTCGCGGGAGGCATTGCCTACCCATAGTTTGGGATCGAGATGCTGGGCGCCGCTGCCGGCGAGGATGACGTCGAGCACCTGCGGTGAAATCTTGCAACCGCAACCGGCGCCATGGCTGTATTGGGTCAGACGAATCGGGTCGCTCATGGGAAAGTCCTGGCTGGTCGGGGGGATGCCGATTCTAGCAGCGATTGCGGCTCGCACACAGCAGCCCGGGCGACCTTGCGGGAGGGCATCACTACCCGCGCCCGCAAGTGCAGCGACTCAATGGCCCGCAGCGCGCGCCAGTTCGATCACCGCCGTCATGTTCTGCTCGCCCAGCCCCTCGGCCCGGGCCTTGCTGAACACCTCCAGCGCAGCCGTGAGGGCGGGGGCCTGCTGCGTGGAGGTGGCCAGTTGCAAGGTGTAGGCAAAGTCCTTTTCGATCAGGCTGATGGGGAACTGCGGGGCATGATTGCTGCTCAGCATCGCGCTGGACAGATAACCCGCCACCGGCGCCCACGCCGAGGTACCGGACATGGCGGCCAGCGTTCTCGGGACATCGGCACCCTGCGCCTCCAACAGCGCGATGATCTCCGCCAGGGCAGCAACCTGAATGCCCAGCAAGGCATTGGTGGCCAGCTTGGCCAGCGCTCCCTGGCCCAGCGAACCGACATGATGGATGGCGCCCCCCGTGACTTGCAGCAGCGGGCGGACACGCTCCAGTACCTCGGCTTCGCCGCCGATCAGGTAAACCAGTTGGCCGGCTTCGGCCTGCGGGCGCGAACCCGACACGGGGGCTTCCAACAGAGCGGCGCCGGACTGGCTCACCTGCTGGCCGAGCGTGCGTACCCACTGTGGTGTCAAGGTAGAACTCTCGATGGCGATGGCGTCGCCCCCCAGCGCCGCCAGCGCACCCTGCGCGGGGTCCAGCCAGACATCGCGCGAGGCAGCGTCGTCACGCAGCATGGCGATCACGAACTGCGCACCTTGCGCGGCCTCGCGAGGCGTGGCCGCCAGCCGCGCGCCCGCCGCGGCCAGCGGCATCCCGGCGGCTGCAGTGCGATTCCAGACGGTCACCTCATGCCCGGCCTTGAGCCAATTGGCGGCCATGCGGGAACCCATGGCGCCCAGGCCCAGAACGGCGATGCGGCTCATGTTCACTTCTCCTGCGAATTGGCGGCACGGGCGGCGCGGGCCGCACCAACCAGGCCGTCCAGCCAGTCCTGGTGACCATTGATCATGGGATTGGGCTTGGCGGCGCTCAGTTCGGCCGCCGGCTTGCCCTTCTGGGTCTCCTGCGTCAGGATGCGCACGCGACCGCCGTCCAGGTCTTCCACCAGCCAGGCGTGATGCACATCCAGGCGTCCATCAGTGCCGACCTCGCCGGCCCAGCCATGCCACGCCACGCGGCCAGGCTGGCCGGCAACGGGCGCAACGAACTCATTGCATTGCGCCTCTACGGGAAAACCGAAGGTCTCGAAATAAAAACGGTCACCATCGGCCAGCTCGGGGCCCTTGCCATCATAAAAGCGGACATTGGCCGAGTTCGAATAATAGGTCGGCCAGTGCGCCGGCGTGCTCAGCAACGGCCATACGTCGGCCGCAGTGAGGCCGGCCACGATTACCTCGTTGGAGCAGAAGTTTTCAGTAGTGCCGGGCAGGTAGCCCTCGGGCCAGATGATCGCGTTTTGCTGAGCGCAAGTCGATGTCGTCATGTCGTTTCCTTCAATAGAAATGGGGAGGGACGCGCACCTTGCTGGCAGCGCGTCTGCTTGAGCAAGCATGATGGCCAGCGCGCAGAAATAAATCCAATCCCATTTTCTTATTTTTGATATCAGGCCATCTGATATCAGGAATTCGTGACGGCAATCGACCCCGGCATTTTTCGCCGATGCGCTCAGGGCGCCGGCTGATAAGGCACAAAGAAATCCGCGCCCGCCCAGTCGGGCAATGCAAATGCAATCGGCGCACCCTGACGGAAACTGCTGGCCAGCGACGGGTCACCATGGCCATCCCAAACCGCCGTGTAGGGCCAGGGGTAGACCGGCCGTGTACGCACCGTGGCCGCCGAGGCCTGTGCTGCCGCGCCCAGCGCCGCAGCCTGCGCACCGGGCGCGGGTGCTGGACGCGGCCACATTGGACCTGGACCACCTGGACCACCTGGACCACCTGGACCACCTGGACCACCTGGACCACCGGGACCGCCTGCCCTTGGACCGCGATGACCATCCTGAGCACCAGCACCACGCGGTGCACCGAAATCGCTGGCCGCTGACGCACTCGCCTGGCGCGCCGTGATCGCGGCCGGTGCGATGTCACTTTCGACCCATTGCATCATCGGCGTGAGCAGGTCAATCAGGTCCGGCCCTTCTCCATTGGCGCAGTGGTACATGCCCGGGATGACGTACAACCGAGCAAAGCGGTCAGCCTGGGAGGCTCCCATGGTCTTTTGCAATGCGGTGTAGTAGGCAATGCTATTGAGCGGAGAGATATGGGGGTCCGACCAGCCGTGCCAGATGATCAGCTTGCCGCCCTGGGCAGCAAAGGCCGAGAGATCTGGATTGGTCGCATCCAGCAGAGGATGGCGCGCGCGCAGGCGGTCGAAGGTAGGCAAGTCGAAGCGCATCTGCTGCAGCGTGAAGCTGGTCGGCACGTCGCTCTCGAAGGCCATATTGCGCAATACGGGCAAGCTCACCATTTCACTGAAGATGCGGTCCTCGCGCGAGCGCGGCACATAGACGCCAGCCCAGGCCAGTTCCGATCCGTATTGCGGGCCTCCTACGATCAACGCCCGTCCGGTCGCCGGATCGCGGGGCCCTTCGTAAAACTTGCGGACCACAGCCACTTCCTCGGCACTGAGGCATTGGCTCCGATCCTTGGCATCGGCCGGGCACTGGACGGTGGCCGGATCGAAATGGCAAGCCAAGGGGTTGGCGATCAGGCCATCCTTCAGGCCGTCGAGCTGGTCACACGCCGCAAGCACCGCACGATGCAGAACGAGCAGGCGGTCGGCCAGCAAAATCGGCTTGCCATCGCTGCCGGTATTGGCGACCGCTTGCCAGGCATGGAAAATCGCATTCTGTGCGAGGAAATTGATGGCACCGGCACCGGCGATGATGCCGTTGAAATCATCTGGATAGCGCTGCGCTTCCATGAGTGCCTCGCGGCCTCCATCGGAGCAACCACTGAAGTAGGCAAAGCGCGGCGCCTGGCCGTAGAAGGCCTGGATCAGCGCCTTGGCCGCGAGAGAGGTGAGGTGCTGGGCGCGATAGGCGAAATCGGCGCGCTTGACCGGATCCCGTCCGAAGGAGCCATCCTGATCCTGGTGCCCCATGTCGGTGGCCCCCAGAACCATGCCGCCGCTGGCCAGCGGCACACATCCCTCAGCCGCGCCGACGTTGCCGGCGATACTGCCGCACAGGCCGCCACAACCGATCTGCAGGTAGCGCTGACTCCACCCTTGCAGTGGCAGTTGCAAGGCCACGGTGATGGCCGGGGCCAGTGTCGCCTCAACGGCACAGACAGCCTGGCCGTTGCGATTGGTGGTCTGCACGGCCGCCGTCACCCGGCTGCCTGGGCCACCGATGGGCACCAAGTCGAATGCCGTCAATGCTGCGCAACTGCTCTTGGGCGCGACTGCTGCCAGAGGCTGCAGTCCCTCGCCGGCCGCACGGGAGCTCAATGGCAGGAGCGAGGCCAGCAGTCCAATGAGCACCATCAGGCCCAGTCCGGCCAACCGCAAAGAGGGGAGTTTCATTCTGGAGAGCATGAAAAATATCTTTCGTTAGGAGCGAAGCAGGCAATGCTTCAGATGAATGACGGGCGCTAGGCTGGTTGGCACGGGCGTGATTTTTTTGTCATGATAAATGCTACCTGTGTTCAACGCCGCGCGATTAACACTCCCTTACGCACTGCGGAGGGAAAGGCCCTATGGCAGGAGGTCCAGGCTACGCACGCGGCCACAGCTTCGCGATGATTTTGCCTCACGCCCGCAGGCAGCCCATGTGGCGGTAGAGCTTTGCGCAGGAGATGGCGGGTGAGCCGCCGTTACTGGTGACGCAGAAGACGAAAAAAAGCCCCGCAAGAAACTTGCGAGGCTTTCGTATTCTGGCTCCCCGACCTGGACTCGAACCAGGGACCTGCGGATTAACAGTCCGTCGCTCTACCGACTGAGCTATCAGGGATCAATTGAGGGCGCGATTATGAACGATTTTTTTCAGATTTACCAGAGTGTAAAACGAAAATTTTTTACATCGTTCTGCATCGTGGCGGCATAGCCCTGCCGCTCTTTTGCGCGAGACCAAACAAGCAGCCTCACACTAATTGAAAAGGCCCCGCAATCACTTGCGAGGCCTTCGCATTCTTTGGCTCCCCGACCTGGACTCGAACCAGGGACCTGCGGATTAACAGTCCGTCGCTCTACCGACTGAGCTATCAGGGAACAGCTGAGAAAAAGATTATGACGTGGTTTTTATTTCATGTCAAAACTTTTTTCAGGGATAAGGACGTTTCTCATAGGAGAAAGTCCCTCACGCGCCCCTCTTCCGAAAGAGGGGCGCGCAGGTCCTTACAGCACCTTGGCAATGGCGTCGACCACCACGTCGATGTTCTTGGTGTTCAGTGCCGCCACGCAGATGCGACCGGTGTCGACGGCATAGATCGAGAACTCGTTGCGCAGGCGTTCGACCTGGGCCTTGGTCAGGCCGGAGTAGGAGAACATGCCGCGCTGCTTGATGACGAAATCGAAGTCATGGCCGGGCGCCTTTTCCTTCAGCTTGGCCACCAGCAGTTGACGCATTTCGCGGATGCGTACGCGCATCTCGGCCAGTTCGTCTTCCCACAGCTTGCGCAGTTCGGGCGATGCCAGGGCAGTGGCGACCACCTGGCCACCGTGGATCGGCGGGTTGGAGTAGTTGGTACGCACCACGCGCTTCAGTTGCGACAGCACGCGGGCCGCTTCTTCGGCGCTGGCCGCAGCGATGGACAGCGCGCCCACGCGTTCGCCATACAGCGAGAAGGACTTGGAGAAGGAGTTCGACACGAACAGCGGGCCACCGGCTTCAGCGAAGCGGCGCACCACCTGGCCGTCTTCGGCAATGCCGTCGCCAAAGCCCTGGTAGGCCATGTCCAGGAAGGGCACCAGGCCGCGCGAGGTCACCACTTCGATGACCTGGGTCCACTGGTCGTCGGTCAGGTCGGCGCCGGTCGGGTTGTGGCAGCAGGCGTGCAGCAGCACGACCGAGCCGGTCTTCATGGTCTTCAAGGCCTCCAGCATGCCGGCGAAGTTCACGCCGCGGGTGGCCGGATCATAGTAGGGATAGGCGTTGACCTTGAAACCGGCCATCTCGAACAGGGCACGGTGGTTTTCCCAGCTCGGATCGCTGATCCAGACTTCGGTGCCGGCCGGCGAGAAGTGCTTGAGGAAGTCGGCACCCAGCTTCAGGGCCCCGGTACCGCCCAGAGCTTGCACGGTGATCGCACGCTTCTCGGTGACCACGGCGCTGCCGGCGCCGAAGACCAGCTCCTGCACGGCGCGGTCATAGGTGGCCAGGCCGTCGATGGGCAGGTAGGTACGCGGGGCCAGCTTGGCTGCCAGTTCCGCCTCGGCTTTCTTCACGCATTCCAGCAGGGGGACCTTGCCGTTGTCGTCGTAGTACACGCCCACGCCCAGGTTGGTCTTGGCCGGGTTCTGGTCGGCGTTGTAGGCTTCGGTCACGCCCAGGATGGGGTCGCGCGGCGCCATTTCGATGGCGGAAAACAGGGAGGCGGAGACAGGTGCGTTCATCGTGATAACATGAAAAGTTAGCTGCAACAAAGCGCTGCAGAAGGAAATGGGTGCACAGGGAGAGATTCGGATGTGCACCTTTTTGCAACACTGCATTCTAACAAATGTGGATCGCCAATCACAGACACAGACTGGCTCAAATGCCTGCTGAATCTGCATGAAACCATGTTCAATCGACATGACCCCTACCGCGCCAGCCGCCCTTCCCCTATGGATGAGCTGCCCGCTGACGCCGTTTTGCGTCCGGTTTTGCCAGACGCGCCGGTACGGGTTACGTCTTGAACTTACACATCCTGGCAGCATTTGATGAATATTCACGCCACCACCTTGCCTGTGTGCAATGCCCTGTCTGCGGGCACTGCCGCGCTATCCTGCACCGTGGCGGCCCATCGGAACTCGCGCGACAAAGGCAACCCCAACCATGGCTGAACTGACCCCCATCAATACCGAGCTGGACGAGAGCAAGTTCGTCACCTTCCCCGACTCGCCCTTCAAGCTCTACCAGGTGTTCCCCCCGGCGGGCGACCAGCCGGCGGCCATCGACAAGCTGGTCGAGGGCGTCCACGACGGCCTGTTCTACCAGACCCTGCTGGGCGTGACCGGCTCGGGCAAGACCTACACCATGGCCAATACCATTGCCCGCCTGGGCCGCCCGGCCATCGTGTTTGCCCCCAACAAGACACTGGCGGCACAGCTCTACAGCGAGTTCCGCGAGTTCTTCCCGCACAATGCGGTGGAATACTTCGTCAGCTACTACGACTACTACCAGCCCGAAGCCTACGTGCCCCAGCGCGACCTGTTCATCGAGAAGGATTCCTCGATCAACGAGCACATCGAGCAGATGCGCCTGTCCTGCACCAAGTCGCTGATGGAACGGCGCGACGTGGTGATCGTGGCGACTGTCTCGGCCATCTACGGTATCGGTAACCCGAATGAATACCACCAGATGATCCTGACCCTGCGCGCCAAGGACAAGGTCTCGCAGCGCGACGTCATCGCCCGCCTGATCCAGATGCAGTACACCCGCAACGAAGTGGACTTCGGACGCGGCACCTTCCGCGTGCGCGGCGACACCATCGATGTCTTCCCTGCCGAACATGCCGAACTGGCCGTGCGCATCGAGACCTTCGACGACGAGATCGACAGCCTGCAACTGTTCGATCCGCTCACCGGCCGCGTACGCCAGAAGATCCCGCGCTTCACCATCTACCCCGGCTCGCACTACGTGACGCCGCGTTCCACCGTGCTGCGCGCCATCGAGACCATCAAGGAAGAACTGGCCGAGCGCCTGGAATTCTTCCGCAAGGAAAACAAGCTCATCGAAGAACAGCGACTGGAACAGCGCACCCGCTTCGACATCGAGATGATGACCGAGATCGGCTTCACCAAAGGCATCGAAAACTATTCGCGCCATCTCTCCGGCGCCAAGCCGGGCGACCCGCCGCCAACGCTGGTGGATTACCTGCCCAAGGACGCCATCATGTTCCTGGACGAATCGCACGTGCTGATCGGCCAGTTGAACGGCATGTACAACGGCGACCGTGCGCGCAAGGTGAACCTGGTGGACTACGGCTTCCGCCTGCCCTCGGCGCTGGACAATCGCCCTCTGAAGTTCGACGAGTTCGAGAAGAAGATGCGCCAAACCATCTTCGTCTCGGCCACCCCGGCGGACTATGAAAATACCCGCGCCGACCAGGTGGTGGAACAGGTGGTGCGCCCAACCGGTCTGGTGGACCCCATCATCGCCGTGCGTCCGGCCACCACCCAGGTGGACGATCTGATGCAGGAGATCAACGACCGCATCGCCAAGGATGAACGCGTGCTGGTGACCACACTGACCAAGCGCATGGCCGAGCAGCTGACCGAATTCCTCTCCGACAACGGCATCAAGGTGCGCTACCTGCACAGCGACATCGATACGGTCGAGCGTGTGGAAATCATCCGCGACCTGCGCCTGGGCACCTTCGACGTGGTGGTCGGCATCAACCTGCTGCGCGAGGGCCTGGACATTCCCGAAGTCTCGCTGGTGGCCATCCTGGATGCGGACAAGGAAGGCTTCCTGCGTTCCGAGCGCAGCCTGATCCAGACCATCGGCCGCGCCGCCCGCAACCTCAACGGCATGGCCATCCTCTATGGCGATGTGGTGACCGATTCCATGCACAAGGCCATCACCGAGACCGAGCGCCGCCGCGCCAAGCAGCTAGCCTTCAACCAGGCCAATGGCATCGTGCCGACCGGTATCAAGAAGGAGATCCGCGAACTGATCGACGGCATCTTCAATCCGGCCCAGGCGCGCACCGAAATGATGGTGGCCGAGGAGAAGCGCAACTACGAATCCATGAGCGAGAAGCAGATCAGCAAGGAGATCAAGCGCCTGGAAAAGCAGATGCAGGAACACGCCAAGAACCTGGAGTTCGAGAAGGCCGCCGCCGCGCGCGACCAGTTGCAACTGTTGAAGCAGCAGCTTTTCGGTGCATCGGGCAGCGATTCGGCGGTGGCCTGATCCTGCGGGGAGGCTGGTCGGGCGG
This sequence comes from Herbaspirillum sp. C7C8, assembly GCF_022627875.1. NCBI lineage: Bacteria > Pseudomonadati > Pseudomonadota > Betaproteobacteria > Burkholderiales > Oxalobacteraceae > Herbaspirillum > Herbaspirillum sp. C7C8. The sequence continues at coordinate 142,397 of NZ_JABXGG010000006.1, read as the reverse complement.
TATACAATGCCGCCACTTTATCGATATGGCCGTTTGCCTCCCCTTTCATGTCTTCCGTTTCCGCCCTCCCCGCTGCCCTGCTGGACCTGATCCACACCGCCCATCCCTCCTGGCATGCCGCCCTGCGCGCCGGCCTGGAGGCGATCCGGCAAGGCGATCCGGCCTACCTCCCCGCCCTCGCGCAGGATGATTACCTGCCCACGGAAGGCCGCCTGTTTGCCGCCTTCACGCAGCCCATGAGCCAGGTGCGCTACGTGCTGGTCGGCGAAGGTCCGTACCCGCGCGCAGCCAGCGCGACCGGCGTGTGCTTCATGGATGGCGCAGTCGGTTCACTGTGGTCGGAAAAGGGCTTGTCCAAACAGGTCAATCGCGCCACCTCCCTGCGCAATTTCATGAAGATGCTGCTGGTTGCCGACGGCGCGCTACAGGCTGGCCAGACCAGTGGCGACGCGCTCGCGGGTATTTCGGCCCGCGCACTGGCGCCGGGCTCGGGCAGCATCCAGACCCTGGCCGACCTGCAGGACAACCTCACCGCGCAAGGTTTCCTGCTGCTCAATGCCAGCCTGGTGTTCCGCACGCACGTGGCGCCGGTAAAGGATGCCAGGGGCTGGAAACCGTTCTTCGAGACGATATTGCGCGCCCTGGCCGAGCATGGCCAGGCGCAAGGCAAGCCCCTGCCCACGCTGGTCCTGTGGGGCAAGATCGCCGAACAGCTGAGCGGCCTGCCACTGCTGGCGTCCTTCCCGCGTGCGGTGGCCGAGCATCCCTACAATCTCAGCTTCATCGAGCACAGCGGCATGCAGCAACTGTTTGCACCCATGCAGCTGCTGAAGAAACGGGCCTGAACCGGCCCGCTTCGCCCTTGCTCGTTCAGAACTCTTCCCAGTCGTCGCCCCCGCCGCTCTTGGGCGCTGCCTTCGGGGCGGCAGGTGGCGCCGGCTCGGCAGGCAGTGCGGGCTTGGTGGCAGGCTTGACTTTGAGGGGCACCGGCTTGGGCGTGATGTTGAGCGGTGCAGGACGCGGCGCCGCAGCGGGCTGCGCAGCAGGATGAGGCACCGGTGGCGGCGTCGTTGCCGCGGACCCGCCACTTTCATCCAGCTTGAATCCGGCCACCACGGCGGCCAGGTGCGCCGCCTGCTCCTGCAGGGATTTGGCTGCGGCTGCCGCCTGTTCCACCAGGGCCGCATTCTGCTGGGTGGCTTCATCCATCAGGGTGACCGCATTGCCCACTTGGGTGATGCCGGTACTCTGCTCCTGGCTGGCCGAACTGATCTCGCCGACGATGTCGGTCACCCGGCGCACGCTGGAGACCACTTCATCCATGGTCGAGCCGGCCTGCGCCACCAGCTGGCTGCCAGCTTCCACCTTTTGCACCGAGTCATCGATCAATTGCTTGATTTCCTTGGCAGCCGTGGCCGAGCGCTGCGCCAGCGAACGCACTTCGGAAGCGACCACCGCAAACCCGCGCCCCTGCTCACCGGCACGGGCCGCTTCCACGGCGGCGTTCAAGGCCAGGATATTGGTCTGGAAGGCGATGCCGTCGATGACGCTGATGATGTCGACGATCTTGCGGGAAGACTCATTGATGGAACTCATGGTACTGACCACCTGGCCCACCACGGTGCCGCCATGCACCGCCACGTCCGAGGCCGACACCGCCAGCTGGTTGGCCTGGCGGGCATTGTCGGCGTTTTGCTTCACGGTGGAGGTGAGTTCTTCCATGGCCGAGGCGGTCTCTTCCAGCGAACCCGCCTGCTGCTCGGTGCGGGCGGACAGGTCCATGTTGCCGCTGGCGATCTCGCTGGAAGAAACCTTCACAGACTCGCTGGCGCGCCGGATATCGAGCAAGGTCCGCGAGATCTTGTCGGCAAAGTGATTGAAGGCGCGCGAGATCTGCGCCAGTTCATCCTTGCCGCTGGTGTCGAGGCGGCGCGTGAGGTCGCCGTCGCCCGAGGCGATCTCGTCCATGGCATTGCGCACCACGCCCAGGCGGCGCAGCAGGCGTGTGATGGTGTAGCTCAGCAGTACCGCGGCCGCCACAATGGCTGCCACCGCCAGCACCACTGCCAGCGCCATCAGGGCGGAAATGGCATGGGTGGCCTCACCGTAATCCAGCGCCACCACCAGCGACCAGTCGGTGTTGTCGATGGGTTGCGTAAACAGCAGATAGGGCAGCCCGCCGATGGTGGCACGGCCGCCCTGCTTCATCCCGGCCAATGAGGCAGCCGACAGATTCTGGTCGAGCGCCGAGACCGGCTTCAAGGCCAGCTCCTTGTTGGGGTGCGTGATGATGAGGCCATCCTTGCCGACGATGAAGGCGAAGCTGGACGGCGTGGGCTTGATGCCAGCCACGGTGCGCACCACGTTGTCCAGCTGCACGTCCGAGCCCAGCACCGCCTGCAAGCTCCCCTTGTCGATGACCGGCTCGGCGAAGGTCACCACCAGCTTGCCGGTGGTGGCGTCCACATAGGGTGCCGTCAGGACCGGCTTGCCGGCCTCGACCGCCTGCTTGTACCAGGGCCGCGCGGTCGGATCATAACCGGCCGGCATCGGATGCAAGGCCAGCATGCGCTTGTCGGGGTAGCCGATGTAGGCATCGTCGAAAGAGCCGGCCTCCTGGGCCGCCGCGACGATGGGCAGGACATCGCTCTGTTTGAGGGCCTGCTTCATGGCGCCGGTGATGATGCGCTTGCTGCGCACCCACTCGGTGATGTTGGCGGCGTGGCTTTCGGTGAGCTGGCGGGTCTGGGTGGAAATGGCGCTGAGCGTATCGCTGCGAACGGTATAGATGTTGGCAGCACTGAGAACAATCATGGCCACCGCTACGATGAGTACGCAAATGACGATCAGCCGGGCGCGAAGTGAAGACAACATGATGGACTCCCCTGGTAGAAGCAATGAAGCGGAACTTACAAGAACAGCAACATCTTTCTTTTCCCCGTAACAAATATAGCAGCGCTGCACTACCGCGCGATGTCATTTTTGTTAAGAAGAAAATGTCCGTGCAGGTCAAGCTGACCTGTCTTCCAGAGAGCAGACACCGGTAAACGACAAATCCCCGCAACAGCGGGGATGAGGGATTTCAACGCAGCGTGCGCCTGACCATGCTGGGGGCGCTGTCGGCCAGGAGGCCGCCGTTGCGGATACTACGGAAACTGCAGAGAGTGCCGGACCAAGCCGGCCGATGCGGTGGCAGGGTCTGCCTCTGTGGGCGACTGCTGGCTGCCTGTTGCGGCCCCGGGCGGGCGGAGCCGGTCTCTTCATCATCGTCTTCAGGCGCATCAGGCCTGGTCATACAAGATATTTCAGCTACTGCGGTACTGCATGAAGCTTGCCGCGACGGCGCTCAGATCTGCGATTGCAGCTTCCAGACGGCGTGCAGGTGGCTGTGGTCCAGCTGGCGCAGGCGCACTTCCATCTCGAAGTGATCGGTCACACCTTCGAAGTAGGCGGCGTCGTTCAGCTCGGCAGCATCATTGCGCACCGGCTTCAAGGCGTGGGCAGAGATGACTTGCTGGACAGCAAACTTCACCAGCTCGACCAGGGAGCGCAAATTGTTAGAAAAACCGGCATCTTTTACCAATATACTGACGTTGTTCACGATGAATTCCTTCTGTTTGACGTTTGGGTGATTGAAGAATAAGGTCGCCCCAGGCTTTTGCAAAGCAACATTTTCCGTCACCACTATAAGTTTTTCTTACAGCATGTCTTCATCCTTACCCCCGCTCAAGGCCCTCAAGGTGTTCGAAGCGGCAGTCCGGACGCGGAGTCTGACGCTGGCAGCCCATGAACTGTTCATCACCCATAGTGCGGTCAGCCAGCAGATCAAAACGCTGGAAGAATATTTCGAACAACCGTTGTTTTTACGCCAGTCGCGTGGTGTGGAACCCACGGAAGCGGCTCTGGCCTTCTATGCCGAGGTCAAGGCCAGCCTGGACCGCATCGCCCTGGCGGCCGAACAGCTGTCGCTGGCCGGCAAGAGCCGCGTGGTGCGCATGATCGCCGCGCCCTCGGTGGCGATGCGCTGGCTGATTCCGCGCCTGTCGCAGTTCCAGATCGACAATCCGCGCATCGAGGTTCGTGTCACCACCACCATGTCGGAGTATTTCGAGGATGTGAAGGATCCTTTCGACGTCATCATCTGGCGCAGCCCGCTGGAGCGCAGCGGCTATGACTGCGTGCGCTTCCTGGATGACGTATCGGTGCCGCTGGCCTCGCCGCACTTTCTGGAGACGCACCCGATCCGGGTGCCGCGCGATTTCGTGGAGGTGCCGCTGATCCACCTCTCCAGCCGGTCGGCGGCGTGGTCGCAGTGGCTGGCCAAGGCCGGGGTGGCGGTGCGGCGCAAGATGCCGGGGACGGTGTATGAACATTCCTTCCTGAGCCTGCAAGCGGCCGCTACTGACCAGGGCGTGGGCATGGGCACGCTGGCGCTGGTCGATGACGACCTGGCCGCAGGCCGGCTGGTGCGGCTGTTTCCGGAGATCGTGCTGCATGGGGAGGGTTACCACATGCTCTATCGCAGCAGCGCCGACACCAATCCGGCACTGAAGACCTTCATCACGTGGTTGAAGCAGATGGGCCAGGCATCGTCGTTCGATCCGCAGCAGACCTGGCCGGCGGATTTCCCTGGCGAATACTGAGGGAGTCCGTCCCCGCATCGCGCACGGGGACGAAAGCGGCGGGGATCAGTCCGCCGACTTGAGCACATGCACCTTGCGATCCGCGATCAGGTCCTTGGACTTCTCGCGGTAGTCGGTCATGTGCGGCAGGGTGAAGTGCAGGCGCAGCGCCTCTTCATCCTTCCACCTCTCGACGAAGGCGAAGGTATCCGGCCCCATCGGCGCCTGGTTGGGACCGAAGCCATCCACATCCACCACCAGTCCATATTCGATGCAGCCAGCCTCGGCGCGCACGGCGGCCAGGTTGGCACGGGCGATGGCCAGCAGCGCTTCACGCTGGCCGGGCTTGGCGGTGATGATGGCGACGACGGTAACGGTGCTCATGCGGGAATTCTCCTGTGCAAGATGACAGACGCCGTCAGGGCAACGGCGCGGGGCCACCAGCATACGCGATTCGGGCGGTCTTAGTTCAGGCGGATCTTTTCCAGCAATTGCGTGATGTTGTAGCGCATCAGCGAGAGGTAGTCCGGTGCCGGGCCATCCGGCTTGGAGAGCGCATCGGCATACAGCTTGCCACCGGGCGCGGTGCCGGATTCACGGGCGATCTGCTGCAGCAGCTTGGGATTGCTCATGTTCTCGAAGAACAGGGCCTTGATCTTTTCACTGCGGATCTGGCGGATCAGGGTGGCGATGTCGCGGGCGCTGGGTTCGCTGTCGGTGGACACGCCCTGGGCCGCCAGGAAGCGCACCTTGTAACGGGCACCAAAGTATTCGAAGGCATCATGCGAGGTGATGACCTTGCGCTTGGTGTCCGGGATCTGGCTGAACTGGCGCGCAGCCCAGGCATCCAGGTCCTGCAGCTTGCTGATGTACGCCTCGCCATTCTTGCGGTAGATCGCAGCGCCGGCCGGGTCCAGCTTGGCCAGGGCAGTGACGATGTTGCGGGTGTAGACGATCACGTTCTGCGGGTCTTGCCAGGCGTGCGGGTCATCCTTGCCGTGATGCTCATGGTCATGGCTCTCTTCGTCCTCTCCCACGCGCTCGCGCGCCTGAATGCCGGCCGAGGCCACCACGATGGGGCCTCGGTAGTTGGCCGATTGCGCCAGCCGATCCATCCAGCCTTCGAAACCGAGGCCATTGACCACGATCAGTTTGGCGCGCGAGACCGCCTTGATGTCGTCCGGGGCCGGCTGGAAGACGTGGGCATCTTCATCCGGGCCGACCAGGGTGGAGACGGCGACGCGATCACCGCCGACATTGGCGACCACGTCGCCCAGGATGCTGAAGCTGGCCAGCACCGGGATGCGCTCGGCAGCAAGCGCCGGCAGGCTCGCTGCCAGGGCCAGAGCGGCCAGCAGCGCTGAAAGGGGACGAAACAGTTTCATGAACACTCCGGGGAAAGAGAAACGGAAGAACGCGGAAAAAGACAGGAAAACCGAAGCCTCACGCCTGCAGATGCGGCCGCCGCAACAGGCGCGGTAGCCAGCCGCGTGGGGCCAACAGCAGCGAGGCGGCATACAGCACGCCGGCGCAGACGATGATGACGGGGCCGGAAGGCACCGAGGCGTAATACGAGATCAGCAACCCGGCATAGCCGGCCAGCATCGCCTGCAGGACGCTGTTGCACAGCTGGGCCGGCAAGGTGTCGTGCCACAGTCGCGCCGAGACCGCCGGCAGCATCATCAGGCCCACCGCCATCAATGTGCCCATGGTCTGGAAGGAGGCCACCAGGTTCATCACCACCAGCATCAGAAACACCTGCTGGTAGATCGCCCCGCCGCTGCGCCCGCCCCCCACGGCCATGTAGGAAGGATCGAAGCTCTCCAGCAGCAGCCCGCGATAGAGCGCGGCGATGCCCAGTACGCTGGCACTGGCCACGCCCGCAATGAGCACCAGCCCCTGGCTGTCCACGCCCAGCACATTGCCGAACAGGATGTGCAGCAGATCGAGCTGGGTGCCGTGGCGCGAGATCAGGATCACACCCAGCGCCAGGGCCACCACGTAGATGGCGGCCAGGCTGGCGTCTTCCTTGAGTTCGGTATGACGACTGATCCAGCCAGCCACGGCCACCACCAGCACACCGGCGGCAAAGCCGCCAATGGACAAGGCCGGCAACGACAGGCCAAAGAAGATGAACCCCACCGCCACGCCCGGCAGCACGGCGTGACTCAGGGCTTCGCCGAACAGGCTCATGCGGCGCAAGGTCAAGAGCACGCCCAGGGGCGCACTGCCCAGCGCCAGGGCAAAGGCGGCCACCAGAGCGCGGCGCATGAAGGAAAATTCCTGGAACGGCGCTATCGCCAGGGCCTGCAGAGTCGAGAGTGCGCTCATGACTGGCCTCCCGGGGTGGCAGCCGGGTGCGTGTGCGAATGCGCATGTGAATGATCGTGCGCATGTTCGTGCATCCTCGACAGGGCCAGCACCTCGGCTTCGCTCACCTCGCACACGCCGGCATGTTCATCCACCGCCTCGGCCATGGCGCGGGCACGTTGCAGATTCTCTTCGCACATCACTTCCGCGGTGTCCCCCCAGGCCACCACGTTGCGCGCCAGCAGCAGGGTCTGCGGGAAGGCGCGACGCACCTGGTCATGGTCGTGCAGCACCGCGATCACGGTACGGCGCTCGGCGTGCCAGGCCGAGATGATGCGCAGCAAGTCGCCGGTAGTGCGGGCATCGATGGCATTGAAGGGTTCATCGAGCAGGATCACCTCGGCATCCTGCAGCAGGATGCGGGCAAACAGCACGCGCTGGAACTGGCCCACCGAAAGACTGGAGACCGGGCGCGCCGAAAAGCCGTCCAGCCCGACCGCCGTGAGCGCCTGCACCGCGCGCTGGCGCATGGCGGCGTCGATGGCGCCCCAGTTGCCCTTGGCCTGCCAGTATCCCAGCAGCACGCAATCGATCACGGTGATGGGGAAGCTGCGGTCGATCTCGGCCTGCTGCGGCAGGTAGGCGATGCGACGGGCATCCACGTGCGTATGGACGCGGCCGTCATTGCAGCGTACCAGGCCCAGCATGGTCTTGAGCAGAGTGCTCTTGCCGGCACCATTGGGGCCGACGATGGCCGTCAGCGAGCCGCGCGCAAAGGCGCCGTTGACGTGGTGCAAGGCCGGATGGCGACGATAGCTCACCGTCAGGTTGTCCAGAGAGATGGCGGCATCCATGTCAGCCCTCCCCCAGCGCCCAGTGCACACCCAGCCACAACAGCAGGACCACGGGCACGACGGCCAGCACGCGCTGCCACCAGGGACTGGCGAGCACGCCTTGTTTCATGAGGATTCGAGAGAAAAACGACACGGCAGGCAATCTGAAAAGAAGCAACACGGGCACCGGACAGCGCGGCCAGCAGCGCTGGTTTCGGCGTACTCGCCCTTGGGCGCAACCGAGTTGCAGAAACAGGGAAAGCAGGCATTATAATGCAACCCTGTTGCAGAATGTAACAACACTGCAAATCCGGTCGTTGTCCGGGGCACAATGCCGGACGGACGGCGGATCTTCAGCCCATGTTTGCAGTCTGTCTTCCAGCGTTGTCGACTTGCCGCTCCCCCCTTTGAATTCTCTTTACAACAAGCACAAGAAAGCCGCCCATGTTCCGATCCCGTCCATCGTTTCGACTGATTCCTCTCGTCCTGTTGTCGCTGGCCAGCCTGCCCGTGCTGGCGGCCGATGAAGGCCATGACCATCATGGCAACCATCCCGCCCACGTGCATGGAGTGGGCAAGCTGGACGTGGCACTGGAAGGCAATACCCTGACCCTGCACCTGGACAGCCCGCTGATCAACCTGGTCGGCTTCGAACACGCGGCCAACAGCGGCAAGGACAAGGACACGGTGCGCGCAGCCGTGAAGAACCTGCGTGATGCGAACCGCATGTTCGCCACCGACGCCGCCGCCCAGTGCAAGCCGGCCGAGGTGCAGCTGGAGTCCGCCGTGCTGCCGCCCGCCCTGCTGGGCGAGAAGACGTCCGCCAGCAGCGAAGCGGCCCCCACCGATGGCCATGCCGACCTCGACGGCGACTTCACCCTGGTATGCGCCAGCCCCGGCGCACTCGCCACGGTGGATGTGAGCGGCTTGTTTGCGGCCTTCCCGGGCTTCCACCGTATCGACGTGCAACTGGTCACCCCCAAGAAGCAAGGCGCGGCGCAACTGGTTCCGGGCAGCGCACTGATCCCCATGAACTGATGCCGGGGGCCGCCGGGGCCGGTTCCCCGGCGCGCCAGTCAGGCCACTGACAGGCAGCGGCGCTATGATCGGCGGTAAAGTCACGTCCTGGCGCTTCTGCGATTTTCCTTCATGTTGTCATGACTATTCCTGAACGTTCTTCCCCGGTCGCCGCGATTGCCATGCGCGACCTGCGCTTTACCTGGCCCGGCCAGGCGCATCCGGCGCTGGTGTTGCCGCATTTCCAGGTGGCGCCTGGTGAACATGTCTTCGTCAGCGGCCCCAGCGGCAGCGGCAAGAGCACCCTGCTGGCGGCCATCGGCGGCATCATCGTGCCCCAGGCCGGCACCGTGGAAGCGTTGGGGCAGCCCTTCCATACGCTGTCGGCGGCACAGCGCGACCGCTTCCGGGTGGATCACATCGGATTCATCTTCCAGCAGTTCAACCTGTTGCCTTATCTTTCCATCCTCGACAACGTGCTGCTGCCCTGCCAGTTCTCGGCCTACCGCAAGGCGCGCGCCGCGCAGCAGGGCGCCGATCTCAAGAGCGTGGCGCAATCCCTGCTGAGCGCGCTGGACCTGGCGCCGTCGCTGTGGTCGCGTCCCGTGACGCAGCTGTCCATCGGCCAGCAACAGCGGGTAGCGGCGGCGCGCTCGCTGATCGGCCGGCCGGAGATCATCGTTGCCGACGAGCCGACCTCGGCCCTGGACAGCGACCGCCAGCAAGCCTTCCTCGACCTGCTGCAGCGCGAGTGCGCTCAAAGCGGCGCGGCGCTGGTCTTCGTCAGCCACGACCAGCGCCTGGCCGTACGTTTCGAGCGCCGCATCGCACTGGAACAGCTCAACGAGGCTGCCCGTCCCGAGGAGGCCGCATGAAGCTGCTCTTGCGCCTGGCCGCGCACAGCGCCTGGAACCGGCGGTTCACGCTGGGCCTGATGCTGCTGGCCATTGCCCTGTCCACCACCATGCTGCTGGGCATCGAACGGGTACGCCATGAAGTGCGGGCCGGATTCTCGCAATCGGTATCCGGTACCGACCTGGTAGTCGGCGCCCGCACCAGTCCGATCCAGCTGATGCTGTACGCCATCTTCCGCATCGGCGGTGCCACCAACAACATGGGCTGGGACAGTGCCCAGACCCTGGCCCGCAATCCGGCGGTGGCCTGGACCATCCCGATCTCGCTGGGCGATTCGCACCGTGGCTTCCCGGTACTGGCCACCAATGGCGATTACTTCACGCATTTCCGTTATGGCAGCGGTCAATCCCTGGTGCTGGCCAAGGGACGGCCCTTTACCGGGGTCTTCGATGCCGTGCTGGGGGCCGATGTGGCCGAGAAACTGCACTATCACCTGGGCGACGTCATCATCCTGGCCCACGGCATGGGCGGCATGGGCCTGACCCAGCACGCCGACAAACCCTTCAAGGTGGTAGGCATCCTGGCGCGCACCGGCACCCCGGTGGACCGCACGGTGCATATCGGCCTGGATGGCATGCAGGCTATCCACCTCGACTGGGAAGGTGGCGCACCCTTGCCGGGCGTGCATATCCCGGCCGAATTCGTGAAGAAATTCGACCTCACCCCGACCAGCATCACCGCCGTACTGGTGGGCCTGAAGAGCCGCGCGCGGGTCTTCGCCGTGCAGCGCGCCATTGCCGACGGCGACGGCTTCAAGGAGCCGCTCATGGCCGTGCTGCCGGGGGTGGCGCTGGACCAGCTCTGGGACGTGGTCGGCATCGGCGAGAATGCCTTGCTGGTGGTTTCGGGCATGGTGGTGGTGGTCGGCCTGGCGGGGCTGGTGGCAGCGATCCTGGCCAGCCTGGGCGAGCGGCGGCGTGAGCTGGCCATCCTGCGCTCGGTCGGGGCGCGTCCGCTGGACGTGTTGTGGCTGCTCTGCGTGGAGGGCCTGGGCGTGATGCTGTGCGGCGTGCTGGCAGGGCTGTTGCTGCTGAGCGGTCTGATCTGGGTGCTGGGGCCGATGCTGGCCGAGCAGTTCGGCATCGCCCTGCGACCGGCATGGCCGGCGGCCGGCGAATTACAATTGCTGCTTTGGACCGTGCTGGCCGGACTGGTGGCCAGCCTCTTGCCGGCCTGGCGGGCCTATCGCCTGAGCCTGTCGGACGGCCTGACCCCAAGAATCTGATCTGGAAGCACTGACATGAAGACTCTTTACTGGATGGGCGGCATCGTCGCCGCCGGCCTGCTGGTGGGCAGCGGTGTGCGCCTGCTGGCGCACGACGATGCGCGGGCGGCGCCGGCACCGGCCTCTGCCGGAGCATCCGCCACCGTCGCCGGTGGCCCGCTGGCAGGTGCCGTCCCGGCCGTGACTGCGCGCGCCGACAGTGGCAGCACCGTCGCCGGCGTAAGCGACGCCGCCAGCGGCCAATACAAGGTCGGTGACCACCTGCAGCAAAGCGCGGCCGTCACCGAAAAGCCCTATCAGGCCTCGGGCAAGATGGTCAACGGCTTCCAGGAGATCGCCTGGGAATCGCTCATCCCCAAGAACTGGGACCCGATGGCGCCCTTCAAGGGCCTGAAGCTGGACCAGATGACCGATGATGACCCGCGCGCCGATGCCGCGCTCTGGAAGGCCAAGAAATACTGGAAGGAGGCCCCCGTCGATCCATCCATGGAAGGCAAGCCGGTGCGCCTGCCCGGCTTCGTGGTCTCGCTGGACCGCGAAGGCGAGGCGCTCAAGGAATTCCTGCTGGTCCCCTACTTCGGCGCCTGCATCCACGTGCCGCCACCGCCGGCCAACCAGATCATTCACGTCAGGAGCGTCAAGGCCGTCAAGAACGTGCGCACCATGGATGCGGTATGGATCAGCGGCGTGCTCAAGGTAGAACGCTCGGATTCGTCCATGGGCGCCTCCAGCTACAGCATGAAGGCCGTCAGCGTCGAACCCTACAGCGCCCCCGACCAGGGCTGACGACCACACGGCGGCGTGCTCTGCTGCGCCGCCGCTTATCCCCAGTTTCCCCCAGTTGTCCCAGCCTGTTTCCAAGACCTGCCGCAGGCAGGTCTTATCCACATTTTACGGGGGCAAGCTTGTGGACAAGGCTTTGACAAGCCACCCAAACCCTTGATTCTTCTACATTTTTCGACTCCGCTTCGGCAACGCGCAGAGTTGGGGCAGGCCGACGGCGATGAGGCTCGTCTCTGCATCGCGTCTGGCAACTTGCCCGGATATCCACATTTTTTGGGTGCAAGCCTGTGGAGAAGCACTGGGCAAGTCGGACAAGGCATTGATTGCAAAGGACTTTCCGCTGCCGCAGCAAGGCGCGGCAAAAAGAGGGCAGGCAGACGTCCGGGAACGCCGCCTCAGGAGCGGCGACGATATCCACATTTTCTGGTGGCAAGCTTGTGGAGAAGCCCTTGACAAGCCCATCAAGCCATTGATTTGAAACAACTTTTCAATATCGCAACAGAGTGAGGCAAGCAGCCCCAAAACCTGGCACCTCCCCCCTTCGGACACGGGCCACGGAACATTTCGGCAGGATATCCACACTTTTTGGGAGCAAGCCTGTGGACAAGCACTTGAAAAGCCAGACAAGCCTTTGATTACAAAGGAAATTCACGCTCAGATGCAAAGTCGTGCACTTTGTTGGCGGGCCGGGCGCTCCGCCGCAAAGCCGCGCCCAGACTGGCCGAGCGCGGCGATATCCACATTTTTTGGTGGCAAGCCTGTGGAAAAGGCCTGGACAAGCCACTCAAGTCATTGATTCCCAACGATTTTATGTGAAGTAACAAGACGCAGGCAGGGCCCGGGATCATGCCGGCCTGGCCCGGATATCCACATATTCTGGTGGCAAGCCTGTGGAAAAGCGCTGGGTAAGCCATCCAAGTAATTGATTGCAAAGGGAATTCATCACCAGAGCAGCCGATGGGCAAGCGCCGTGCAAGGGAGGACGGAACGGAGGAAAAGCGATGGGCAGACTCCAGTCATGGAGCCTGCCCGGAAGGGAGGGACGCACCCCGCGCCGCGCACCGGCAAGCATGCACTTGCCGGGAAGGGAGGACCGCGACTTCCATCACGTGTGCGACCTGCCGGGTTACGACGCCACTGTCCGGCCTGGGCGTGAAGCATGAAGCAAGGAGAAACTGGCTGATCCGAAGAAAAAAACCTGCGATGCGCTCGCATCGCAGGCAACAACATCTGCACGGAGTCAGAGGAGACAGGCGCAAGTCTAGTGGCCGCGTATGACCTCCCCATGACAGTGCACAGGGAGATGAAGAAAAAGGACGAAGAGAAGAAAAACGGAAAACGGAAATGTCACGAAGCCGTCATAACGACGAACTATAGTGCGAAGCTTAGTGCGGTACATGCAACCGATATGTATGACCGCATGGTGTGTTGGACATCTGTCCAGCACACCCTCCTTTCGGAGGCGTCCGCCTCCATGACATTTCCCTCAAGAACTGGCTGAACGGTCTTACCAGACCCCATCAATGGCGGTGGCTTGCAACTTGATGCGCGAGACTTCGCCATCACTGCCTTGCAGGGCCAGGTCGTCCGGCATCGCCTTGGGCGGCTTGCGGAACCATTCCAGGCACAGTTGCGAGAGATTGGTGAGGGCCTTCTTGGCCATGAACTGCTGCAGCAGTTCACGCGTGAGTTCGAGATTGGAGGCCAGGAAGAAATCCCCCGGCCGGACCAGCGCCTGCACGCCCGCGCTCATGCGCTGCAAGTCCTTCTGGAACATCTGGCGCGGCACCGGCAGCGGATGGCCGGCCGAGACCAGCAATTCCTGGAACAGCGGCGCCATGAAGTCCAGCACATAGCCGTCGCATTGCACCCAGGCATGGAAGGCGTCCTGATGGCTGGCCACGCTCTGGCCGTCTTCGCCCAGGGTGCCGAAGGACAGCGCACCACCGCCGTCTTCACGAATCAGGTAGAAGGCAGCGCCGGCCACGGGGAAGGCGTTGCGCTTGTAGAACTTCTTGAGGATCTGGGCGGCAGTGACGGAAAAGAAAAAACTGGCGGCCGGGATATCGGCTTCCACGCTGTGCAGCACGGAATGGATGACGCGGAAGATACGTTGATAATCGGCCAGGGGAATCAATGGGCGCAAATTCTGCGCGGAGGAATGTGAGCTTTGCATGGGCGCTATTTTCTCATGGAAAAGAACGGGCAAGCCGCTAAGCCGCTTCACGGGAATGCCGGACTGCGCAGTCCCGATGCGTGACGCGCTTTGGAACAAAAGCGGTTTCACGACTTGCCGTTCCACCCTCAAGAGATCTTTGCTGCTCAAACTCTGCTGCTACTGCTACTGCTACTGCGATGCCGGAAGAACTACCCCTAGTCCCTGCAGCGGCACGACTTCACTTCCCCACCCCACTACTTCACTTCCCCCACCATCCCTCACCCCGGGCATTCAATCCTGCTTCTTCGGCTCCTGCATGAAACAGGTGCAATCGACATCGTGATACTGTGCGCAATGCTGCAGTGACGGGCGGGTCAGGCCGTTGTTGAACAGCGAACGGTCTTCCGCATCCACCGTCACGTAGCGCAACGCCGAGGCCATCACCTGCTGGTCGCGCTGGTCGACGTCGTCCAGCGACACTTCCAGCCGGCCCCATTCCTTGTCGGTCTTGACGAAGAGGTACATCAGGACGGTACAGAAGACCAGATAGCTGATGAACATGAGGGTGATTTCACCCGGTACGGGTTCGGTAACGAAGGACATGGCTGGCTCCAATGGCAAGATACTTCGGCAAGGTCTTGCGTGCCAGTCACGACCCCACCGTGATGTCGGGAGTCCGGAGCACAGACCGTGTTTCATTGGTTCCCATGGTAGTGGCCCCGCTTGACTGCGAACATCGGGGAATTCCTGAGCCCGCAACGCCACTTGCCAGCTCGACAGCAGCCTGGGCTCGGGCTTTGTGGCGCATCAAGCTCTGCCATGCGCCGTGAAAGTTACGTGAATTTCAAGCCCGCGTGCTGCAGGGAAACAGCCTGAAAAAAAACCCGCCAGGCTTGCGCGCGGCGGGTTCAGACTCGAATTGTCCAAGTCCAAGGACGTCTGAGGAGACACCCCCAATGTACCGGGCCATGCTCCTGCTGAAAACGAAGCATTCGTCATGCGCTTATGCTGTTGACGCATAAGCCGCCCGACGCCCCCTCTCAGCCGGCCTTGACGGGCAGCCAGCGCTCCACCAGCCGGGTCCAGAAAGCCGCTCCTACCGGGATATTGGCATCATTGAAATCGTAGCCTGCATTGTGCAGCATCGGCCGTCCCTGCCCGTTGCCCACGCGCAAGAAGCAGCCGGGCCGCTGCTGCAGGAAGTAGGCGAAGTCTTCGCTGCCGGCAATCGGACCGAAGGGGGCGATCACCTTGTCGGCACCCACCAGTTCCTCGGCCACGCCGCGGGCAAACTCGGTCTCGGCCTCGCTGTTGACCAGCACCGGATAGCCGCGCAGATACTCGATCTCGGCACCGGCACCATAGCTTTCGGCATGCAGGGCCACCAGCGCGCGGATGCGCTCTTCCAGCAACGCGCGTACCTCGGGCTTGAAGGAGCGCACGCTCAACTCAAGCGTGGCGAATTCCGGAATCACGTTGGACGCCTTGCCCGCATGCAGGCTGCCCACCGTCACCACTGCGGTCTCCATGGGATCGACATTGCGCGAGACCACCGTCTGCAAGGCCATCACCAGGCTGGCGGCGGCCACCACCGGATCGACCGACAGGTGCGGTCGCGCCGCATGGCTGCCGCGACCGACGATGCGGATCTTGACGGTATCGCAGGCCGCCATGAAGGGGCCGCTCCTGAACATGAAGGTCCCCGCCTCTACCCCCGGGTGATTGTGGATGCCGAAGACGGCATCGCAGGGGAAGCGCTCGAAGAGACCATCGGCCAGCATCTTCTGCGCCCCGCTGTCAAAACCGGCTTCCTCGGCCGGCTGGAAGATCAGGTGCAGCGTGCCGTCGAAACGGCGCGTGCGCGCCAGGTGCTTGGCCGCGCCCAGCAACATCGCCGTATGGCCATCGTGGCCGCAGGCGTGCATGGCACCGGGCTTGACGCTGGACCAGGCCAGGCCGGTTTCCTCGTGGATGGGCAAGGCATCCATGTCGGCGCGCAGGCCGATGCTGCGCGCACTGCTGCCGGCCCGCAGCGTGGCGACCAGGCCATTGCCGCCGATATGGCGGGTGACCGCGTAGCCCCATTCCTGCAGGCGCGCCGCCACCAGGGCAGCGGTATCGACTTCCTCGAAGGACAGTTCGGGATGCTGGTGCAGGTGGCGGCGGATGCCGGTGATTTCCTCGTGGATGTCATGCAGGTCGGCGACCTCGCAGAGGTCCTGCTCGTGGGGGTGACTCATCGTTTCTCCGTGGGGGATGTGCGTCGTGCCAGCACTTCGCGGCCCTGCTCGGCCAGGTCCCAGAACAGGCCCGCCATCAGTTGCAGCGACTCGCGCGACACGCTGGCCAGTATATGCTCGTTGGGCGCATGCTGTGAGCAGGCCGGATAGGAGTGCGGCACCCACAGCGTGGGCAGGCCCAGGGTTTCGGAGAAGACGTCATTGGGCAGCGAGCCGCCCAGGTTGGGCAGCAGCGTGGGCGTCTTGCCGGTGCTCTCCTGCAGCGAGGCCAGGCCCCAGCGTACCCATTCATCGTCCGGATCGAGCCGGGTGGCGGCGAACTGCACGCCCGACAGCGCCACCTGCACATCGTCATAACCATGTTCATCCAGATGCGCGCGGATGTGTTCGATGAAATGCGCATCATCGCTGCCGACCACGAAGCGAATCTGGCAATGCGCAGTGGCGCGTCCGGGAATGGCATTGACCGGGGCTTCCGGATTGCCGGTCTTGAAGGCCAGCACCTCCAGCGTGTTCCAGCCGAAGACACGTTCGGCCGGGGTCAGGTCGGGCTCGCCCCAGTCGGGATCGATCTCGGGATCGGTCGGACCGCCGCCCACCTTGACGCTGGCCAGCGCCTTGCGCACGCTCTGCGGCAGCGCCTCCGGCAGCAGCGCGGGGACGCGGATGGCGCCGCGCTCGTCGACCAGGCAGGCAATCGCATTGGCCAGGCGCACGCCGGGGTTGCGCAGCAGGCCGCCCCAGTTGCCCGAGTGGTGGCCACCATCACGCAGATGGCAGGTCAGGTCGAAATTGCAGCCACCGCGCGAACCCAGGAACATGGTCGGGGTAGGCGCATTCACCCGCGGACCATCGGAGGCGATGAAGAGATCGGCCTTCAGGCGTTGCGCATGCTGGCGGCAGACTTCGTTGAGACCGGGCGAACCGGTCTCCTCGCCCATCTCCAGGATCAGCTTGACGTTGTAGCCCAACTGCCCGCCGCGCACCTTCATGACTTCTTCCAGCGCCGCCAGGTTGATGGTGTGCTGGGCCTTGTTGTCGGCGATGCCGCGCCCGTACCAGCGCTCGCCTTCGACCACGATCTCCCAGGGCGAGAGACCGGCACGCCACTGATTGTCATAGCCGCGCACCACATCGCCGTGGCCGTAGGTGAGCAAGGTGAAAGCCGCCCCCTCCTCGACGCGCTCGGCGATCAGGAAGGGGCTGCCGCCAGGCAGCGGATTGTCGATCACCTCGCAGACAAAGCCCAGTGTCTGCAGAGAAGGCATGATCTCCTGCTGCAGATAGTCGTAGAGGATGGGCAGGCTGGCCGCTTCCTGGCTTTCGGTACGGATGGCTACGCGGCGCTTCAGGGTTTCCATGAAACGGCCGTCGTCGAAATAAGCCTGTACGCCGGCAATGGCTTGTGCTCTGCTCATGCTGCTGCTCCTTGGTTTTTTTCAGATTCGTTCATGTTCTCAAGCGGCTGCCGCCAGGGCCGGAATGCCCAGGCCCGGATCGGGCGTGAGCGCCGAGGCCAGCAGCATGCGGGTATAGGGATGCTGGGGATCGCTGAAGAGTTGTTCACGTGAGGCCAATTCCACGATGCTGCCCTTGTTCATCACGGCGACCCGGTCCACCAGATGCTCCACCACACCGAGGTCGTGGCTGATGAAGAGATAGGTCAGGCCGAATTCGGCCTTGAGGTCCAGCAGCAGGTTGAGAATCTGCGCCTGCACCGACACATCCAGCGCCGAGGTCGGTTCATCGCAGATGAGGATGTCGGGCCGCAGGATCAGTGCCCGCGCAATCGCCACCCGCTGGCGCTGACCGCCGGAGAGCTGGTTGGGATACTGCGTGTGCGTGCGTTCGGGCATGCCGACCAGATCGAGGATCTGCCTGACCTGGCGGCTGCGCTCGGCGGCGCTGCCGATGCCGTGCAGCTTGAGCGGCAGGCCGACGATCTCGCCCACGGTCTTGCGCGGATTGAGCGAGGAATACGGGTCCTGGAAGATCGGCTGGATATGCCGCGCATGCTGGCGGCGCTCGGTCGGATCGACTTCCTGGCCGTTGATGAGCACATTGCCCGAGGTCGGTGCCAGCAGGCCCAGCAGCATCTTGGCCAGGGTGCTCTTGCCGCAGCCGGATTCGCCGACGAGACCGAGGGTTTCGCCACGATACAGACGCAGCGAAACATCATCGACCGCCTTCAGTTGACCCGGTGCCTGGAACAAGCCGCGCTTGAGCGGATACACCTTGGTCAGCGCGCACAATTCGAGCGCGATATCGTCCAGCGGCGGCTGGGGATTCAGAGAGGCACTCATGCCGCCACCTCCAGTGCCGACACCGGCACATCGAGCTTGAAGCAGCGCGCCTCATGCGACAAACCGGGACTGCCCTGCTGCACCATCGGCGGGTCCTGTTCGCAGCCGCTGTCGGCCAGGGTGCAGCGATTGCGGAAGGCACAGCCGCTGACCTGCCCGACCAGGCTGGGCACCACCCCGGGAATGGCTTGCAGCCGGCTGCCCGGCAAGGTCTTGCCGCGCACCGGAATGCAGTTGAGCAAGCCGCGCGTGTAGGGATGGCGCGGCTGTGCAAAGAGTTGCGCCACACCGCTGGTCTCCACCACCTGCCCCGCATACATCACCGCAACCCGGTCGGCGATGCGCGAGACCACGCCGAGGTCATGCGTGATGAAGATGACGGCGGTGCCGAACTCCTGCTGCAGCTCGCGGATCATGCGCAGGATCTGCGCCTGGATGGTCACGTCCAGTGCGGTGGTGGGTTCGTCGGCGATGATGAGGTCGGGACTGCACATGAGCGACATGGCGATCATCACGCGCTGGCGCAGGCCGCCCGAGAGCTGGTGCGGATACTGGCGCAGGCGGTCTTCGGCGTTGCCGATGCCGGTCCGGTGCAGCAGGTAGAGTGCCCGCTCGCGCGCCTCGGCGCGCGTCACGCCGGGCTGCTGCAACATCGCCTCGCACAGCTGGTTGCCCAGCGTATAGGCGGGATTGAGCGAGGTCATCGGCTCCTGGAAGATCATCGCCATGCGCTTGCCGCGCAACTGCATGCGCTGCCGTTCGCTCATGCCATTGAGGTCGGCACCATCGAAGAGGATGTGGTCGGCGCTGCATTGCGCCTTGCGCGGCAGCAGACCCATCAGGGCCAGCGAGGTCATGGACTTGCCGCAGCCGGACTCGCCGACCAGGCACAGCATCTCGCCACGGCTGACCTGGAAATCGATGCCGCGCACGGCATGCAGCATGCCGTTCTCGGTGGGCAGGTCCACCTTCAGGTTCTTCACGTCCAGCAATACACTCATGGGGTTCTCCTTGCGTGACGGATCAGTTGCGGCCATCGGGTGCGTTGACATCGCGCAGGCCATCGCCGACCAGATTGATTGCCAGCACCAGCAGCGCCAGCGCCACACCTGGAATGACGATCACCCAGGGCTTGAAGAACATGTAGGTCTTGCCCTCGGCCACCATCAGGCCCCACGAGGGCGTGGGCGGCTGCACGCCCAGTCCCAGGAAGGACAGCGTGGCCTCCAGCAGGATGGCGTGGGCCATTTCGAGGGTGGCGACCACGATGAGCGCCCCCATGATGTTGGGCAGGATCTCGCGCACCAGGATGTAGGGTGTGGAGGCACCGATGGCCTTGGCTGCCGCGATGAATTCGGCGTCGCGCAACTGCTGTGTGGCCGAGCGCGTCACCACCGCGAAACGATCCCACAGCAGCAGCCCCAGCAGCACGATCACCACCTTGAGGGAACCGCCCACCAGCGAGGCCATGGCCAATGCCACCAGCACCACCGGCATGGCCAGCCGCGTGGTGATGAGATAGCTGATGACGGCATCGGTGCGTCCGCCGAAGTAGCCTGCCAGCACGCCCAGCGTCGTGCCGATCAGCCCCGAGATCAGGGCCGCGGCAATGCCGATGGTCAGTGACACGCGCGCACCGAAGATCAGGCGCGAGAGATAGTCGCGGCCCAGCTTGTCGGTGCCGAGGATGTGTTCCCAACTGCCCTGGGCCTGCCACACCGGCGGGATCAGGCGCGCGGTGACGTCCTGGTCGAAGGGATCGTGCGGCGCCAGCAACGGCGCAAAGATTGCCGCCAGCACGATCAGCGCCAGCACCAGTGCGCCCAGCATGAGGCCGCGATGGCCCAGCAGGCGGCGCAGCTTGCGGCGCCAGGCGGGCAAGGGCGGCAAGGCGGTCGTGAGCATGGGGGTGGCGGGCAAGGTAGAGGAGGTGGTTGCGCTCATGGGGTCTCCTGGCAGGATCAGCGGGTACGGATGCGCGGGTCCAGCAGCGCATTGATGACATCGGCCAGGAAGGTCAGCCCGATGTAGAACATGGCGATGATCAGCACGACCGCCTGCACCACCGGATAGTCGTTGCGCGAGATGGCATCCCACGCCAGCTGTCCCAGGCCCTGCATCGAGTAGACCGATTCGATGACCACCGAGCCGCCCAGCATGAAGCCCAGCTCCACGGCCGCCAGCGCCACCACCGGAATGACGGCGTTGCGCAGTGCATGCTTGAACACCACCCGCGCCCGGGAGAGTCCCTTGGCGCGCGCCGTGCGGATGTAGTCCGATCCCAGCACTTCGAGCATGCCCGAACGCGTGAGCCGCATCATGGCCGGCATGGCGTAATAGCCCAGGGCCACGGCGGGCAGGACGAAGTGCTGCCAGCTGTCGTTGCCGGCCACCGGCAGCCAGTGCAGGGTCACGGCGAAGATCAGGATCAAGGTCAGCCCGAACCAGAAACTGGGCATGGCCTGGCCAACCACGGCGATGAGCAGCGCGGCGCGATCCAGCCAGGTATCCCGATAGAGCGCGGCCAGCACCCCTAGCGGAATGGCGGTCAGGATGGCCAGCAGCAAGGCGCTGCCACCGAGCTTGAAGGTGATGGGCAGGCGTTCGGAAATCATTTCCATCACCGGCCCCTGGAAGTAGAAGGACTTGCCGAAATCGAGCTGCACGGCACGTCCCAGCCAGTCGAAGTATTGCGTGGTCAGCGGACGGTCCAGACCGAACTGGGTGCGCACCGACTCGACCTGGGCGGCGGTGGCTTCCGGCCCGGCGATGGAGACCGCCAGGTCACCCGAAAGATGCAGCAGCGTGAAGCTGACGACGGACACCGTCAGGGCCACGCACAAGGCGATGGCCAGGCGGCGCAGGAGGTAGATCAACATGGCGGTCCTTCCTTGCGGAGACTGGGCGGACGATGTCAGGAACGGCGCACGCAGAGCGTGCGCCACCGGGCTTACTTCCAGGAAGCTTCGTAGAAACGCGGCAACTCGTCCGGATAACCCTGGAACTTCAGCTGCGAATTGAAGGCATAGAAGGTCGAGTAGGAAAACATCGGCGCCACATACGCCTGTTTTGAGATCAGCTCCAGGGCCTTGCTGTAATTGGCCTTGCGCACCGCCGGATCGATCGAGGTATCGGCAACCTGAAGGAACTGCTGCAGTTGCGGATCCTTGGTGATGTCATCGGCGCCCCCCTTGAAGTAGACACCGGCAAAAGCCGAGGTATCGTTCATCGAGAACGAGCCCCAGGAATAGAAGCTCATGGGGGTCTTGCCGCTGCGGTATTCGGTCTGCAGGGCGGCGAACTTCATGTAATGCAGGCGGGCGCGGATGCCGACCTTGCGCAGGTCGCCGATGATGGCTTCGGCGATTTCGCGCTCGCGATAGGCATAGATGTCGGTATCAAAGCCGTTCGGATAGCCGGCTGCTGCCAGCAGTTCCTTGGCCTTGGCCGGGTTGTAGTCGTACTTGATGACGGCATTGCTGTCACAGCCGAACTGGGTACGGAAGCAGGCGGTGTAGACCGGCTGGCTGCCGCCACGCATCAGGTTGTCGGCATAGCCCTTGCGGTTGATGGCGTAATTGACCGCCTGGCGCACGCGCAGATCCTTGAAGGGTGAATTGGGCGCCGAGGTGCCGGTGGTATCCAAGGTGATGAAACCGACGCGCATGGTCTCGCCGCTTTGCACGGTCAGCTTGGGGTTGGTCTTGAGCGCATCGGCCTGGTCGGGCGGTACCCGCCAGATCCAGTCGATGGCACCGGTCATCAGTTGCGCGGCGCGGGTTTCCGGATCGGGAATGACCACGAACTTGATGTTGCCGATCGAAGGCTGGCCCTGCGGGCTGTCCTTGAAGTAGTTGGGGTTCTTGACCAGGGTCACGCCCTGCCCTGGCGTGACGCTGGTGACCTTGTAGGGACCGGTGCCGATGGGCGCCTTGGAGAAACCTTCCAGCCCGACCTTCTTGAAGTAGGCCGCCGGATAGATCGGCAGCGGACCGGCCAGGTATTCGAGCGCGGCGGGGAAAGGCCCCTTCAGGTTGATGCGGACCTGATAGTCGCCGAGCTTGTCGACGCTCTTGATCCAGTCGGTATTCTGCCGCGTGACCGCCTTGGATTCGGGCGAAACCACATAGTTGAAGGTGAACACCACATCGTCGGCGCTGAACTTGTCGCCGTTCTGGAATTGCACGCCCTGGCGCAGGTCCAGCACCAGCGCGGTGGGCGATTCCCATTTCCAGGAGGTCGCCAGTTGCGGCTTGTACTCGTTGGTCTTGGGATCGCGATAGATCAGCGTATCCCAGATCAGGTGCGCCAGGATCACGCCTTCGCGCAGGTTGTTGTGATACTGGCTGATGTTCTCGACTTCACTGTCGGAGGCATAGACCAGAGTGTCATTGGCCTTGTTGGCATGCGCAACCGAAGCGCCCAGCGCCCCCGCCACCAGTACCGCGCAGCGCGACCAAGCCAAGAGAGATGTGTGTAGTGCGTTCATTCCTGCCCCTTCGTTCGAATAAGACAAATTGGAACCCATTTCATCAATAGGCGAGCCTGCCTGTTGATGAAATGGGTTCAAGAAAAACCGCGACATCGAGGGGCATACTAGGCTAGGATTTATCGATGCCACAATCATCAAATTTCTAAGCCTGCGTTGCCGATACCAGAACGCAAAAATGCTGCACCACAATGTGACCACCCTGGCAAAAGTCGCATCCCTGCTGGGTCGCGGGGCGTGGAGCAGGTGCAGCATCGCGGTGCGCCGGGATACTGGCGGTGCTGCACCAAAGGCGTGAAGCACGCACCAAATAAAGCGGGAAATTATTTGCCGGGGCCATGGCCCTGGTCAGATCTGGTCAGACTGGAAGGAATCTCGGGATGAAATCACAGCAACTGCAAGACACTGCCTTGCGCTACTTCCTGGAAGTGGTGCGATGCGGTTCCATCAGCGAAGCATCGCAGCGTCTGAACGTGGCCAGCTCGGCCATCAGCCGCCAGATCAGCAGTCTTGAGGAAACGCTGGACACGATTTTGTTTGAGCGGCGTCCGCGCGGGATGGTGCTGTCGGCGGGCGGCGAGATGTTGGCTGCGCACGCGCGCAAGATGGCGCTGGAAGCCGACCGCGTGGTCGCCGACTTGCAGGCCTTGAAAGGCTTGCGCAGTGGACGCGTGCGGCTGTCGGCCTCGGAGGGTTTTGCGATCGATTTCCTGCCGCGGCTGATCAACGCCTTCCAGCAGCACTATCCGGGCTTCGTGTTCCAGCTGTTCGTGGGGGCGCCGGCGGTGGTGTCGCGCCAGGTCCGCGAGGGCAATGCCGATATCGGGCTGACCTTCGCACGTCTGCCGGAACCGGAAATCAAGGTGGTGCACCGCCAGCCCGGCCCGATTGCTCTGGTGATGCGCAACGAGCATCCGCTGGCGCGTTTCCGCCAGGTCTCGCTGGGCCAGCTCAAACCCTATCCCCTGGCTCTGCCCGACCCGACCACGACGCTGCGCCAGTTGTTCGACATCGCCTGCAGCCGTCAGCAGGTGGTGATCGAACCGGTCATGACCAGCAACTATATCCAGTCGCTGCACAACTATGTGCTGGACAACGATGCGCTCTCCATCACCGGCGACGTCACCGTGCGTTACCGCATCGAGCGCGGCGAGCTGACCATGCGACCGATCCGCGATTGCCCTAACGACGGCCGCTTCGTGGAAGTGCAGACACTGGCAGGACGGACCTTGCCGCGCAGCGTGGAGATCTTCCTCGATTATCTGGTGGCTGAACTGAGCAAGGATTTGTGAGCGCTTGTCGCGGGCTTCCAGCCCAGCCCAGCCCGTTTGATGTCATGCCGAACAAACGGACGCTGCCGGCCCATGCGGATCAGTACCCGGCCCGGTTCCGCCGGCGGCACAACGAGTCCTGCAAACGCCAAGCGGCCGCTACAAGTGCGGCCGGCTTGGCGGGTTTCAAAGTGTCAGGGTTTCAGCGTATCAGTGCATGAATCATCAGAAACGCCAGCCTGCCTTGACTGCTGCAGACTTGTTGATGAAACCGCTGCGCCCTTCGGCATCGATGCGCAGAGAGATCTCTGCCGACTTCGGCAGCTTGAAGCGATAGCTCACGCCGCCCTTCAACAGCCAGGGGGAGTGCGCGGGGCCGGGCGTGGTGAAGGCCTGGCCGGGTGCCCCCGCGTAGGTGGCCACCAGATCGTCACGACCGTTGATGACATCGTAGCTGACCCCGAGGTAGCTGCTGATCTGCGACGATGACGTCAGGGTGTAGTTCAGTCGTGCACTGGTACCGAGCAAGAGTGCTTCGCTGCGCTTGCCCTGTACCGACAGGTTCAGCGCCCCTGCCCCGCTCTCGGCGTAGGACGGGCTTTGCAGCCGCGTATAGTCGATCTGCAGGGCAGGTGCCAGACTCATTGCTTCACTCAAGGGCAGCGTGAATGATACGTTTGCGCCCAAATGCGCATGCCAGCTGTGATAGTGGCTGGTGGCGATGCGGTTGAGACCACCGAAGCGCATCTCGCGCGACAGACGATTGCCGTTGCGACCCAGATCAGCCTGCCAGGTCAGTGCCAGTTCGCCCAGCGGGACGTTGCCGTAGAGGGCCAACATATTGGACTCGGTACGACTGCGGCTGCCGGCACCGGTGATGGCGGTGTTGCCGCTGGCCCGGGTGCTGGCGTAGGCGTAAGACAGGCCGACGCGTCCGCGCTCCAGTTCCATTTCGGCGCCGGTGGCCATACCCCAGGTACTGGCGCTGAAACCGGGTTCACCGTTGCGGTCATCCTGGTTGGTGCGCGACTCGAAGGGCATGAGCCAGACCTGACGATCGCGAGCCGCCTCGCCCGAAGACAGCCCGCTGCCCAGACCAGCACCACCGACATTGCCGGCCTCGTTGCGGGTAGCGATGACGCGATTGAGGGACGTCATGCTGCCCCGGATGGCGCTCGTACCGACATTGCTGGGCAAGGTCTGGCTGGCGGCGCGGCGCACGCTGCCAGCGTCAGGCAGCCGACCGAGCGCTGTGGCAACCTGTGCCATATCGCCACTGGACGGACGCAGGATCTGCTGGCCCAGCACCGGCGCAACCGGCGCTGCTGCAGCGGCGGCGAGGGTGATGGGTGATGGGCGGACGGCGGGCGCTGCTGGTGCTCCCTGTGCTCCCTGTGCTGCCTGTGCTGCCTGTGCTGCCGGAGCTGCCGGAGCTGCTGGTGCAACCGGTACTCGCTGTGCTGCTGGCGCTGCCTGTGCTGCTGGTGGCTTCGGCATCACTGACGATGCAGGTGCGGCCGATGCCGCTGACGCACCCTGTGCCGCCGGAGATTCCTGTGTCGCTGACGACGCCGGTGCGGCCGATGCAGCTGATGCTGGCGCTGCCTGTGCTCCCTGCGCTGCTGGTGGTTTCGGCATCACTGACGATGCAGGTGCGGCCGATGCCGCTGACGCTCCCTGTGCCGCCGGTGATTCCTGTGTCGCTGACGACGCCGGTGCGGCCGATGCAGCTGATGCTGGTGCTGCCTGCGCTCCCTGTGCTGCTGGTGGTGTCGGCGTCACTGACGATGCAGGTGCGGTCGATGCGGCTGACGCACCCTGTGCCGCCGGTGATTCCTGTGTCGCTGACGACGCCGGTGCGGCCGATGCAGCTGATGCTGGTGCTGCCGACGATGCAGGCGCGGTCGACGCAGCCGATGCTGGTCCTCCCTGTGCTACTGCTGATTCCGGAGCCGCTGACGACGCCGGTGCGGCCGATTCAGCTGATGCTGGTGCTGCCTGTGCTCCCTGTGCTGCTGGCGGCTTCGGCATCACTGACGATGCAGGTGCGGCCGATGCGGCTGATGCTGGGGCTCCCTGAGCTACAGCTGATTCCGGTGCCGCCGACGATGCAGGTGCGGTCGACGCAGCCGATGCTGCTGCCCCCTGTGCCGCTGGTGATTCCTGTGTCGCCGACGTTGCAGGTGCGGCCGATGCGGCTGATGCTGGTGCTCCCTGTGCTACTGCTGATTCCGGTGCCGCCGACGATGCGGGTGCGGTCAACGCAGCCGATGCTGCTGCCCCCTGTGCCGTTGGCGATTCCTGTGTCGCTGACGATGCAGGTGCTGGAGAGTTCACTGGCGACTCCTGTACTGCTGTCTCTGCCGGCGACTCCGACACCGCTGGTACTGCCAGTTTCACATCCGCGAGCAACGCCGTCTGCGCGCCCACCGGCACACTCAAGGCCGGGCCCAGGGTCAGCAATATGGCAGCATAGAGACGGTGCTTACGCAGAGCGGCAGGCGGCATGATGCAGGCACGATTGTGCTGCTTCTTTTGATTCATCATCTTACCTTCCTCGATCTTGGGCGAGGCCATCGGGAAGCTAGACCCATCCCCCGCCCTTGTTGTTATCCCTCCCTGCGTACCGGTTGAACCGGTTTTTGTAGGGAGGCATTGTCGAGGGGCACTGCCTTTCTGGACATTGTCTTTTGGTGCTAGCCAGGATGCAGCACCATGCGCCTTGATGCCTTGCGCGAGAATGGAAGGAGAGCGAGAAGCCGCCCTCAGCCAGGCTGCTGAGGGCGGCCGCGTGCAGATCAGAAGCGCCAGCTGGCCTTGAGCGCTGCGGACTGGTTGATGAAACCGCTGCGACCTTCCGCATCCAGGCGCAGCGAGATATCGGTGGCGGTGCTCAACTGGTGGCGATAGCTGATCCCCGCCTTGAACAACCATGCAGAACGTGCCGCACCGGGTGCGCTGAAGGCTTGGCCCGGCGTCCCGGCATAAGTGGCCACCAGTTCGTCGCGCGCGTTGATGACATCGTAGCTGGCACCGACATGGGCGCTGATCTGCGAAGCCGTCGTGAGCGCATAGTTCAAGCGCGTACCCACACCCAGCAACAAGGCCTGGCTGCGCTTGCCCTGCACCGCCAGGCTCAGATCGCCTGCCCCGCTCTCGGCGTAGGACGGACTTTGCAGACGGGTGTAATCAAGCTGCAAGGCCGGTACTACGCTCAATGCTTCACCCAAGGGCAGCGTATGCGATACGTTTGCGCCCACGTGCGCACTCCAGCTGTCGTAGCGGCTGCTGGCCACGCGGTTCAACCCGCCGAAGCGCAGCTCACGTGCCAGGCGGTTGCTGTTCCAGCCGGCGTCGGCCTGCCACGACAGCGCCAGCTCACCCAGCGGGACGCTGCCATAGACGGCCACCATGTTGGATTCGATACGGCTGCGGCTGCCGGTACCGGTGATGGCGGTGTTGCCGCTGGCACTGGTGCTGGCATAGGCGTAAGAAAATCCAATGCGCCCGCTGCCCAGCTCCACCTCGGTGCCCGCGGCCATGCCCCGGGTGCTGGCGCTGAAACCGGAGTCGCCATTGCGATCCCCCTGGTTCGAACGCGATTCGAAAGGCATGAGCCAGACCTGGCGATCGCCACCGGCCTCGCCATAGCCCACGCCGCGCCCCGCACCGCCCATACCGCCGCCAGCATTACCCGCATCAATGCGCGTGGCAATGACGCGATTGAGCGAAGCCAGGGTGCCACGGATGGCGTTGTCGCTGATGTTGCTGGGCAGGGTCTGAGCGGCGGCGCGCAGAACGCTGGTGGCGTCGGGCAGACGTCCCAGTGCAGTGACGACCTGCGCCATATCGGCGCTGGAGGGACGCTGGATCTGACGGTCCAGCACCGGCGCCACCGCAGCCGCAGCAGTGGCGGCAGCGACTGCCATCGGAGTACGCACTGCCGGGGCTACTTTGACTGCGGGTGCTGGCGGTGCTGCCGGTGCTGGCGGTACCACTACGGCCGCCGCTGCAGGCACGCTCGCGGTGGAGGTGCCGGATGCCGGTGCACTGACCACCGGCATGTTCGGAGCAACTGCACTGGAAGCAGGCGCGCTCGTTGCCGGTGTGCTCGCGGCAGGTGTACTGGAAGCAGGCGCACTCGTTACCGGTGTGCTCGCGGCAGGTGTACTGGTAGCAGGCGCGCTCGTTACCGGTGTACTCACGGCAGGCGTACTGGTAGCAGGCGCACTCGTTACCGGTGTGCTCGCGGCAGGTGTACTGGTAGCAGGCGCGCTCATTACCGGTGTGCTCGTGGCAGGCGTACTGGTAGCAGGCGCGCTCGTTACCGGTGTGCTCGTGGCAGGCGTACTGGTAGCAGGCGCACTCGTTACCGGTGTGCTCGCGGCAGGTGTACTGGTAGCAGGCGCACTGTCTACCGGTGTACTTGCGGCTGGTGTATTGGACACTGGCGTGCTCTCCGCCGCTACACTTGCGGCAGGTGTGGTGGTGGCCGATGTGTTGGTGACAGGAGTAGCGGAGGCAGGTGTACTGGTCACAGCTGCGCTCGCCGCCGGTGTACCGGATTCAGATGTGCTTGCCGGCGTAGCGGCCGGCGCGAGCGTGTCATGGACCAGCTTGTCGATACTCACCGCACTGACGATATCGAGGTCCACGGCGTTGCTCGTCACCACGGGGTGAAAGTCGAACAGCAGCGAATTGTCCGAAACGTTCAGGCGCGGGGCGCTGAGGCTGCCGGCCGTGACCACGCCAGCCAGCTTCTGACCGTTGTTCAGCGTCGCAGCCTTGGCCACATCGACCGCCATCGCGGCGCCCGAGGCGAAGCTGGCCGCATCGGTCACCACCAGCTTGCCGTATTGGGTGGCGCTGGCCACGCCTATCGTCAGGGTCTGTCCCGCCGTCTGGACGTAGCCTGGCACGCTCAGCGTGCCGGCCGCGATCGTCGTATTGCCGCTGTAGCTCACCGTACCGAGCACGCGCAGCGTCCCCTCGCCCTGCTTGACCAGGCTGCCCGGCGCGCTGCCATCGGCAATGCCGTTGTTGAGCGTGAAGGTGAAAGCCTGAGTATCGATATTGCCCGTACCGCTGATGCGCACCGCATTGGCCAGGGTCAGACTGTCAGCGGCGGCGCGCAGGGTGGTGCCATCGCCCATGACCAGCGCGCCGCTGCCCAGCGCGGTGGATGAGGCCACGCCCAGCGTGCCGCCTTCCAGGCGGGTTCCGCCCGAATAAGTGTTGTTGCCCGACAGGGTCAGGCTGCCCTCGCCGGTCTTGACCAGGCTACCCACGTAGTCGGCATCGGTCTTCTTGCGCACGGCGTCGAGGTAGGCGGTCTGGCCGTTGTAGTTGCCCAGGGCCAGGTTGGCCGCGACGGTATTGGCATCGGTGGAGAGCATGTAGGTCAGCAATTGCTCCTTGCTCAGCAAAGGCCCGCTGCCGGACTGCTTCAGAATGGCGGCCGCCAGCGTGTTGGCGGTCACGGCCTTGTCGGCGTTCTGGAAGGCGGTATTGTCGGCCTTGCTCTTGCTGGCCTGATAGGCGGCGTTGAGTCGGGCCCGCGTCTGCACCAGCGCCAGGGCCGCATCGTAGTCACTGTCGACCTTCGCCGTGACGACCGCAGTGGCACTGTCGAGCGTCGCTTGCAATGTGGAGGGAGACAAAGCCTCCCAGGCGGCCAGTTGCGCCTTCTCTTCGCTCTTGCGCTGGATCAGCGCGGCTTCGGAAATGTCGTTGCTCCAGGTATCGGCCTTGCCTGCACCGATCCTGGCATTGAAGACGCCCAGCAACTGGCCGGGGCCGTAGAGAGCCTTGTTCAGATCCGGCAAGCCCCAGCCAAACATGGCGTTGGGAGCATCGGCCGGACCATCGCCGAGATGCTTGGCCGTAGTCAGCAGAATGGTGCGAATGGCCTGGTTGTCCAGCTCCGGATAACGCTGCATCAGCAGGCCCAGCGCGCCCGTCACGTGGGGGGCCGCCATGGAGGTGCCGGAGGCGTTGACCAGGGAGGTATCGGAGGTGATGTTCAGGCTGGGAATAGTCGAGCCCGGTGCGGATACGCACCAGTACCTGGCCAGACCGCACTGGTTGGAAAAACTGGGCAGCGCCGAACTGGCATTGACCGCGGCTACCGCGATCCAGTTCTGCTCCAGCTCCGGCCTGAAATACGGCAACGCCGAGCGGATGTTGACGTTGGCCTTGCCGGTATTGCCGGCGGCCCAGACCATGAGCGCATTGGACTCTTGCGCCACGTCGGCGGCCGCATCCAGCCAGCTCTTCTTGCCGCCGCCCTGCAGGCGCTGGTAGGAGGCCGCCACGCCGCCGATGCTGCCGAAATCATCGCGTGAATCGGGGCTGCCCCAGCTGCTGTTGATCACGCGCACACCCGCGCTGGCGAGATTGCCGTAGGCCGCCTTGAAGTAGTTGTAGTCCATGTTCACGCCATAGACCGAACTGTCGGTGCCGTTGGTATTGGTGATGTAGTAGTCGCTGTCGAACGCCACGCCCAGGAAACCGGCGCCATTCTTGGATGCTGCGATGGTGCCGGAGACATGGCTGCCGTGCTTGTCGTTGAGGGAGCTCAGGGCACCGGTGGTGCTGAAGGCGTCACCAGCCTTCCAGGGCTGAGTGCCGTCCTGGTATTGCGATCCATCGTTGGCATAGGTCCCCACGACGGCCAGCGGCGTGGCGTTGCGGCCGACGAATTCGGCATGGGTCAGCAAGAGCCCCGAATCGACCGAGCCCAGCTTGATGCCCAGGCCGGTGTAGCCCGCCGCATAGGCATATTGGGCATTCATGGCGCCCAGGCCCCAGTTGGTCTTGAACTCCTTGTTGTCGGCCCAGCTGGCCACGGCCGCTGCCGCATCGGTGCTGGTGCTGCCGTCATAGTTGACATAGCTCTGCGCCATCGCCGGCACGCTCAGGGCCGGGCCCAGGGTCAGCAATACGGCAGCATACAAGGCTTTTTTCTTGAAGACGGCCGGTGGCATCGGCGCGACTTGATGTAGCGACTTCTTGTTCTTCTTCATCTTCCCTTCCTAGGTCGATCGTGTGGAATTGGCCAGGAGATCGGGAATGCTTGCCCGCCCCCGCGCTGCGTGTCGTCGCCCCGGATGCCGGCTGATACCGGCTTTTTGTAGGGGCGCATTGTCGGGGGCCGACCAGGTTCTGCACATTGTCTTTTGGTGCTGTTTGCACGCAGACAATGTGCTGTTTTTGGCATCACGCCAGGGCGTGATCAGAGGAAGGAAAAGACAAAAAAAGAAGCGCAAGCCAGCTCAGCCGCGCTGACCGCAACCTGCTTCAGAAACGCCAGTTGGCGCGGATCCGATAGCTCACGCTGGCCTTGAATGGCCAGGGCGGACGCGGCGTTCCGGGCACGGCCTCGGTCAGGGCGGCCGGGCCGTCGCGCTCGGCAAGGAGCTCGAAGCGACTGGCCGGATGGTGACTGCGTGGCGGCAGCGCACGCCCGCCGGAATGCAGCTGCGTGAGCACGCCTGACAACGAACGTTGACCAGGCTGGCCCGGCAGGGACAGATCCAGATCAGCCACACCAGCGGTGCCGAAGTATGTGTCTTGCCGACGCGAAGTACCGAGCTGCAGGCCGGGATCAAAGGTCCCCGGAACCAGGCCCAGGCCCGCCGCCAGATTGACGATGCCGGCCGTGGACGCCAGGCTGTGGCTATGGCCGCTGACCCGGTGCTGGGCCCTGGCGGCCAGGCCCAGCATCAGGCCCAGCACCAGCAGCATGAGGGCATTGCGCCAATAGGAAAGGAAGATCGCCGCAACATGCGGCGCGCCATGCTTGCTCAGGTTCTCACGATTGCTCATCTGTTTGCCCACCTCGACGCTGCGGAATCGATCAGGGCAAACCACCATGCCGGATGCCCCGTCCTCGTTTTTTTTCATCCCCGGAGGGACGCTGCTCACCGCTTGTTATGTCGCGTATTGTCGGAGCACTGGGCGATTCTGGACACTGTCTTTTGGTGCAGCTTCCGTAAAGAATATGTGAATTATTTTTCGTAAGCTCACCCACCCGGAAGATGAATCTTCTGTCGCAATGGCGCAAAAAAACCGGCAGCGCATCGAGGCGCTGCCGGCGTGGGGGTGCGCTCGGGCGGATTCAGCCTGGCTGGTCGGACCAGCCCAGTCCCAGCGCCTTCTGGATGCCCACGAAGCTGCGCGTGAGATTGGCCTCGGCCTGCAACAGGTTCTGTTGCGCAGTGAGTTGCTGGCGGGTGGTATCGAGCACCTCGATGAGCGTGCCGGTACCGGCTTGATAGCGTTGCCGCGCCAGCGCCAGCGCACGGTCGGCGGAGACCTTGGTCCGTGCGAGGGTGGCCACGCTGATGCGACCATAGCGCATGCGCGAGAGCGCATCCTCGGCATCGCGCAGCGCTTCCAGCACGGCCTGGCGGTACTTCATCTCGGCTTCGTCACGCACCCGCTCGGCTTGCGTGACGCGCGCCCTGGCGCGGCCAAAGTCGAGGAAATTCCAGCTCAGCATGGGGGCGCCGATGGCAGCGAAATCATCCAGGCGCGTCAGGTCCGATGGATGCGTGCCGCCCAGTCCGATGACACCAAAGAGCTTGAGGCTGGGATAGCGTGCCGCTTCGGCCTGGCCGATCCTGGCGGTATCGGCGGCCAGCGTGCGCTCGGCCGCACGCACGTCGGGCCGGCGACGCAGCAACGACACCGGATCGCCGACGGCGACCTGCTGCGGTGGCAGCGGCACCGGTGCGGTCGCGGCCAGTTCCGCATCGAGCGTGCCGGGCTCCTGCCCCAGCAGCGTGGCCAGCTGGTTGAGGTAGGCATCGCGCTCGGCCTGCAGGGGGACCAGGTCGGCGCGGCTGGCATCGAGCTGGTTCTGCACACGCAACTGATCCAGCGACGAGGCGGTGCCGCGCTGGACCCGCTGATCGGTCAGCTGCAGCATCTGCTCCTGCGCCTGCACCGCTTGCCGGCCCAGCGTCAGGCGCTGCTGGCGGTCGCGCAGGCTGATATAGGCGTTGCCCACTTCGGCGGCCAGGCTGACCTGTACATCGGCCAGCGAGGCTTGCGCGGCGTCCGCCGTCGCCGTGGCTGCCTGGACGGCGCGGCGGTGTGCACCGAAGAGATCGATCTCCCAGCTGGCATCGAAGCCCACGCTGTAGAGATTGGCGCTGGTGGCCGAGCCATTGCCGGAGCTGGAACCGCCGGTCAGCGCCGCCAGATTGGCCGGTGGCAGGCGTGCGTGCGCCGCCAGCGCCGAGGCGCCCACGCTGGGCGCGGCGTTGGCCTGCTCCAGCGCCAGCCCGGCGCGCGACTGCTGCAGGCGGGCGCGTGCCACGCCAAGATTCGGGTTGGCCTGCAAGGCGCGTTCGATGAGGCTGGTGAGCTCGGCATCACCCAGGGCTTGCCACCACTGGTTGATTGGCGCGGTGGCCGTCACGGTGTCGCCGCCGCGCACGAACTGCCTGGTGTGTGCGGCTTGCGGGGCGGCCTCGGGCGGGCCGGCATAGTCCGGACCGAGGGCGCAGCCGGCCAGCAGAGCTGCCGCGGCCAGGGCGATGAGGCGCGTGGCCGGGAAGGAAGAAGAGGTCTTGTCCATGTTGTTCATCAATGAGAAGCCACCGGTGCGGCATGGGTCGGCAAGGGACGCAGGAACAGCACCAGCGGTGTCACGCACAGGATGGCCACGCCCAGCAGCCAGAACAGGTCGGCATAGGTCATGGTCAGCGCCTGGGCCTGGATGGTGCTGCCCATGAGCCGGATGGCCACGTCCTGGCCGCCCAGCAGATGGCCTTGCGCAGCGATGGTGGATTGCACCAGGTCGGAATTGGCGTTGAGGCTTTCCTCCAGGCGGCGGCTGTGCAGCCACAGGCGCTGGTCCTGGATCACGGCGATGGCAGCCAGCGCCAGCGAGCCGCCAAGATTGCGCGCGGCGCTGTAGAGTCCGGAGGCATCGCCGGCCTGCGAGGGGGGCACCGAGCGGATCGCCGCCTGGTTCAGGAACAGCATCGCCAGCACGGTGCCCACCCCGCGCATGAGCTGCGAGGCCACGAAGGAGCCGCCGTAGGAGAGCGGGCTGAGGTCGGTCTCGATGAAGGCCGAGGTCGCCAGCAGCAGGAAGCCCGTGCCGACGGCGATGCGGATGTCCACCAGCCGCATCAGCAAGGGCGTGAAGGGCATCATCAGGATCATCGGTACGCCCGAGAGCAGCACGATCCAGCCCGACTGCAAGGAGTTGTAGCCGGCGATGCCGGAGAGGAACTGCGGGATCACATAGGCCGTGCCATACAGCGCCACGCCCACGATCATGGCCATCATCACCACCGAGCCGAACTGGCGGTCACGCAAGAGCCGCAGTTGGATCACCGGATGGCGCGAGCGCACCTGGCCGATGGCCAGCAAGATGAAACCCAGCACGGAAGTGGCGGCCAGCCAGCGGATGTCGGGCGAGGAAAACCACTGCTCGCGCTCGCCCTCTTCGAGCACCACCGTCAGCCCGCCCAGCCCCAGCGCCAGCCCGGCAATGCCGAACCAGTCAGCCTGGCCGAACTGCTCGAACTTGGGACGCTCATAGGGGATCGCCACCAGCAGCAAGGTGATGAGGGCCGCGCCCACCGGCAGGTTGATGAAGAAGGCGTAGTGCCAGCTGACGTTCTCGGTGAGCCAGCCTCCCATCACCGGCCCCAGCACCGGCCCGAGAATGGCAGTAGCGCCGAACAGGGCATTGCCCACCGGCTGCTGCGCGCGCGGCAGCCGGGTGGCGATGATGGTCATGGCGGTCGGAATGAGCGCGCCGCCCGTGAAGCCCTGCCCGACCCGCCCCACGATCATCATCGGCAGCGTGGTCGAGAGACCGCACAGCACCGAGAACATCGTGAACAGGCCGGCTGCCGTCAGCAGCAGCACGCGCAGCCCCAGCAGCCGCTCCAGCCAGGCCGACATGGGGATGATGACGATCTCGGCCACCAGATAGGCGGTGGCGATCCAGGTACCTTCGGTGCCGGAAGCACCAATCTCGCCCTGGATGGTGGGCAGCGAGGAATTGACGATGGAGATGTCCAGCGTGGCCATGAGCGCGCCCAGCGTACCGGCGGCTACTGCCAGCCAGGCAGCGGCATC
Organism: Herbaspirillum sp. C7C8; assembly: GCF_022627875.1. Classification (NCBI taxonomy): domain Bacteria; kingdom Pseudomonadati; phylum Pseudomonadota; class Betaproteobacteria; order Burkholderiales; family Oxalobacteraceae; genus Herbaspirillum; species Herbaspirillum sp. C7C8. The sequence goes on along the minus strand of NZ_JABXGG010000006.1, from coordinate 107,125 downwards.
GGCCTTCTCTCCCTGGACGCCCTGCCCTGGCGACGCGGCGCTGCTCACTGCGGCTCCTTGCGGGTGGCGTTGATCTCGCTGTTGCGTTCGCGCAGATCGCGCAGTTCATCCTTGGCGGCGATGGTGTTGACCTCCACCGTCACCGACAGGCCGGCCACGAAGGCGCGGGTTTCTTCCGGGGTGGCATCGATGGCAATGCGCACCGGCACGCGCTGGACGATCTTGGTGAAGTTGCCCGTGGCGTTCTGCGGCGGCAGCAGCGAGAACTGCGCACCGGTGCCCGGCGAGAGGCTGTCCACATGACCGTGGAACTCCACGCCCGGCAAGGCATCGACCTTGATGATGGCGGGCTGGCCGATGCGCATGATGCCGATCTGAGTCTCCTTGAAGTTGGCCGAGACGTAGAAGTGTGTCGGCACCACGGTCATCATGCGCGTCCCCGGCGAGACGAACTGGCCGACCCGCACCTGCTTGTCGCCGATGCGGCCATCCACGCTGGCGCGGATCTCGGTATAGCCGAGGTTGACGCTGGCGGCGTCATACTGCGCACGGGCGGTTTCGCCCTGGGCCTGGGCCTGGCGCACCTGCGCCTGCAGCGAGCGCACCCGCAGCTGGGCCGCATCCAGCGCCGCACGGCGCGCCGCCACGGTGCTGCGCGCCTGAGCCTGCTGGTTGCGCAGGCTGGTCAGGCGTTCGCGGGTCTCGGCGCCGGAGGCGGCCAGGGGCGTGTAGCGTTCCACTTCGGCGCTGGCGAAGCGGGCATCCTCGTCCGCCGAGGCCAGCTGTGCCTTGGCCTGGGCGATGGCGGCCTGCTGCTCGGCCAGTTGCGCCTTGGCAGCTTCCTCGCTGGCGGCGGCGGCATCGATCTGGGCCTTGGCCTGAGCCGCCTGCGCGGAATAATCACGGGCATCGATGCGTACCAGTGCCTGGCCGGCCTTGACGATCTGGTTGTCGGCCACCAGCACCTGGTCGACATAACCGGTGACCTTGGAGGAGACCGTCACGCTGTCGGCCTGGACGAAGGCATCATTGGTGCTTTCGAGATACTTGCCACGGAACTGGTAGTACAGCACCCAGGCCGCTACGATGACCAGCACCAGCAAACCCAGCGTACGCAGGATGAAACGGGCACGCGGGCTCATGCGTTTCTTGGGAGCGCTGTTCTTGTCGTTACCGGGAGAGGAGGAGTCTGGCTGGGATGGACTGGCTTCTGGTTTGCCGGGTGTGGCGTCGGTCATCTTTTTTATCCTAATATCGGGGCGCGGAAGGTTTCAAACGGAATCCATACGGTGCCAGTACAGTGTTGGTGACTGGCAAGACACTTTGCCGTTGGGAAGCAATACAGTGCCAATACAGTGCCAATACAGTGGCGATACAGTGGCGATACAGCGTCAGTACGGTTATGCGCAAACCAAGGCAATAATTAATGAGGTACCATATGATATGGTATCTGGAAAAATCATGTCTACAAGCTTTACAAACGATGACAGCAGCAGTGCCGCCGAGGCACTGCGCGACTTCTACATTCGCTCGCACCGCACGCTGGACAAGCTCATGGCCGGTGAAGGCGCCTCGCTGGCGCGCAACAAGATGCTCGGCCATATCGAGCGCAACAGCCCGGTGCGCGCGGCTGATCTGGCGACGGCCTTCGGTTTTGCGCCGCGCACCATCACCGAGGCCATCGATGCGCTGGAGCGCGACGGACTGGTCCGGCGCAGTGGCGACGCCAGCGACCGCCGGGTCAAATACATCGCTTTGACCGCATCGGGCAAGGAAGTGCTGCGGGCCTCGGAGCCGGTGAAGAAAACCTTCATCGATGGACTGTTCGCTGCCTTGAGCGAAATGGAGATCGCCAGCTTGACCACTGTCCTGGGCAAGCTCAACCATCGATTGGCGGAACTGGAAGAGGTCTATTCCGCGCCCCCCTCTGCGACAGCCGTTGCAACGGATGAGGTACCCGCCAGGGGCGGTCGAAAGAAAAGCTGACACGGCAGAACAGACAAAAAAAACGCTCCCGCCAGGGGAGCGCCAGAACATGCGGTATGGCGAGGGGTGAGACCGCCTTCAGCGCCGGGCCATCACCGATCCGCGAAACGATCGGTGGCTGCGATGAGCTGGTCGAGAATACCGGGTTCGTTGTAGGCGTGACCGGCACTGTCGATCAAGTGCAGTTGCGAACCGGGCCAGGCCTGGTGCAGGTCCCAGGCGGACTTGGCCGGGGTGGCCAGGTCATAGCGACCCTGCACGATCACACCGGGAATGCCTTCCAGGCGCGCGGCATTGGCCAGCAGCTGGCCCTCCTCCATGAATCCCTTGTTGAAGAAGTAGTGGTTCTCGATGCGCGCAAAGGCCAGCGCGAATTGCGCATCGTTGAAGGAATCGATCAGGCCTTCATCGGCTACCAGGGTGATGGTGCTGGCTTCCCAACGGCTCCAGGCGCGCGCGGCCTGCAGCTTGGCGGCTTCGTCGTTGCCGGTCAGACGTCGGCGATAGGCATGCACCAGATTGCCGCGCTCGGCCACCGGGATCGGGGCCAGGAATTGGTCCCAGCGGTCCGGCACCATCCACGAGGCCCCCTCCTGGTAGTACCAGTCCAGCTCGGCCTGGCGCAGCAGGAAGATGCCGCGCAGGACCAGCTCGGTCACGCGCTGCGGATGGGTCTCGGCATAGGCCAGCGCCAGCGTGCTACCCCAGGAACCGCCGAAGACCTGCCAGCGCTCGATGCCCAGCAGTTCGCGCAGGCGTTCGATGTCGGCCACCAGGTCCCAGGTGGTATTGGCCTCGAGGTTGGCATGCGGCAGCGAGCGGCCACAGCCGCGCTGGTCGAACAGGACGATGCGGTATTTTTCCGGATTGAACAGGCGCCGGTGCGAGGGGCCGCAACCGCCACCGGGCCCGCCATGCAGGAAGACCACCGGCTTGCCCTTGGGGTTGCCGCAGACTTCCCAATAGACCTGGTGACCGTCACCAACGTCGAGCATGCCGTGCTCATGGGGTTCAATGGGGGGATAGAGGCCGCGCAGGGTGGCAGGGGAGGAAGTGGTCATCAGCAGATCCTTGGGGATGAAGACAAAAGAGGCAGTATAGGGTGGGCAGGATGAGAATGCAGATTCCTCATTCCACCACGAGTTCCGGATTGTTCTTCACTTCGTTGAGGACAAAAAAGGAACGCAATTGCCGCACCCCCGGCAAGCGCAGCAGGGTGTTGGCGTGCAGGCGATTGAAGGCTTGCAGATCCTTCACGCGCAGCTTGATCCAGTAATCGAATTCCCCGGCCAGCAGCAGGCACTCCTGGACGGCGGCAATCTCGCGCACCGCCTTCTCGAATTCGGCGAAGCTCTCCGGGGTGGAACGGTCCAGCACCACGCCCACCGTCACCAGTACCGGCAGACCGAGTTTTTCGGGATCGAGGATGGCGCGCACTTCCTTCACATAGCCCTCGTCCATCAGCCGTTTGGTGTGGTTCCAGCAGGCCGTGGCACTCATGCCGAGCTTCTTGGCCAGCTCGGCATTGCCGATGCGGCCATCCTTCTGCAGCGCCTTGAGGATGCGCTTGTCCATGCGGTCGAGCGTCATGATGATTCTTTCCTTAAATGACAAATTGTCGCAATTTTCTTTGCATGAAATAATTTACATCGATTTTTCATCACGAATCATGCCATAAATTCGGAAGCACCATTTTAATCCTCCGGCGTAAAGTTGATCCCGGCGATTCACCATGAATCGGACCAGATTCGGACCCCTTTCGACCATCCACCTGAACCGGAGCACTCCATGCTGGCACTCGACAAACTCTTCCCTCGCAAGACCCTGGGCTTCTTCCCCTCCCCCATCCACAAGCTGGAACGCTTGTCCGCCATGCTGGGCGTGGAAGTGTGGGCCAAGCGCGATGACGTCTCTTCCGGCCTGGCCTTTGGCGGCAACAAGATCCGCAAGCTTGAATGGCTGGTGGCCGATGCCCTGGCCAAGGGCTGCGACACCCTGGTCTCGATCGGCAACATCCAGTCCAACCACACGCGCCAGGTCTGCGCAGCCGCCGCCGCCGTGGGCATGAAGTCCTATACCGTGCAGGAAACCTGGCTGGAATGGGATGACCCGGTCTACGACAAGGTCGGCAACATCCTCTTGACTCGCATCATGGGCGGCAACCCGATCATGGGCGGCTATGGCTACTCCACCACCGAGAAGGACACCTGGGCGCGCGCCCTGGAAGAAGTGCGCGCCAAGGGCGGCAAGCCCTATGCGATTCCGGCCGGTGCGTCGGACCACCCGCTGGGCGGCCTGGGCTATGCCAACTTCGCCGATGAAGTGGCGATGCAGGAACAGCAGCTGGGCATCTTCTTCGACAACATCGTGGTGGCCACCTGTACCGGTTCCACCCAGGCTGGCATGGTGGTCGGTTTCGCCGCCCAGGAAAAGCGCCGCCGCGTGATCGGCATCGACACCGCCGATGACGAAGCCATGACCCGCCGCGCCGTCACCAAGATCGCCAACGACACCAGCGAGCTGATCGCCGCCAAGGGCGGCAAGCGTGTGGTGGTGCGCGACGCCGACATCGAGATCATCCCCGACTACAGCGGCCCGGCCTACGGCCTGCCGAGCGAGCAGACCATCGCCGCCATCCGCACCGCCGCCGAGATGGAAGCCATGCTGACCGATCCGGTGTATGAAGGAAAATCCATCGACGGCTTGATCGACATGGCCAAGAAGGGCCATTTCAAGGGCCAGCGCGTACTGTATGCCCACCTCGGTGGCGCACCGGCACTGAACGCTTATTACAAGGCCTTCGAAGATCCGGAAAACCTCACCAAGCTGGCGCGCGAAGCACGCTACAAGGAGTAAGCCTGAGCGCTCCGCGCAGGCGCATCGGCGCGCTGCACATCCAGCCCGTGCCTGCTCAAGCAGGCCGGGCTTGTGTCATTTTGGGGCGCAAGTTCCCGCTGGCCGGCTCATTTTTTATTCATGTGCCTGCCCGCTTGATCGGCATCAAAGCCCGCAGAAAGCTTCACGCGTACCTTTCGGACATCCTCACTCGACAGGTAAAACACCGTGAAAAAAATCGTCACCCTCACTGCCGCCGTGGCCGCCCTGGCCTCCTCCTTTGCTGCTGCTCCCGTGTTCGCACAGGAAGCCCAAGGCCCGTGGCTGGTGCGCGTACGCGCCGTCAACCTGAGCCCGGAAAACAAGTCCGACCCGGTCGGCGGCACCGGCGCCTCGGACCGCATCACCATCAACAACAAGGTGATTCCCGAGTTCGACATCAGCTACTTCTTCACCCCGAACATCGCCACCGAACTGGTGCTGACCTATCCGCAAAAGCAGGACGTACGCCTGGACGGCACCAAGATCGGTACCTTCAAGCACCTGCCGCCGACCCTGACGCTGCAATACCACTTCATGCCTGAAGCGGCCTTCAGCCCCTACATCGGCGCCGGCATCAACTACACCCGCATCTCCAGCGTCAGCCTCGCCAACGGCCTGCAACTGGATAGCAGCAGCGTCGGTGGCGCCCTGCAGATCGGTGCCGACTACAAGATCAACAAGAACTGGCTGATCAACTTCGACATCAAGAAGGTGCAGATCTCCAGCGACGTGAAGACCGCTGCCGGCACCAAGGTCAGCAACGTCAAGATTGATCCGTGGCTGATCGGCGTTGGCGTGGGTTACCGTTTCTAAGGTATTCTTGCCGCACCCAAACGGCGCGATCCGTCATCGATGATGACCGGTCGCGTTGTTTTTTGGGATCCGCGCTAACGTCCCGCCACCGGTTTTCCGGCCGCCATGTCTTGCAATGCCATCCGCCCCTTGCAGCGTTAGCTGGAGCAGTCTCCTGCGGCATGCTCCCCCGTCCACCGTTTGATAGTAGGAAGAGGTAATTACGATGTCGACGACTTCGCCCCCCCACACCCCGGTCGCGCCTGGCGCACCGATGCCCCATCGCAAGATCATCCGCTCCTGGGTGATCCCCATCAGCCAGCGCAGCACGGCCATCGCCCTGGCGCTGTCGGTACTGGACTTCTGCCTGTTCGGCGCCAGCCTGGCGGCCATCGTCTGGGCCCCCTGGCTGCTGGCCAAGATCGCCCTGGGCGTGGTCAATGGCTTCATCATCGGACGCCTGTTCATCCTCGGCCACGATGCCTGCCACCAGGCCTTCACGCCCAGCCGCAAGCTCAATACCTGGCTGGGCCGCCTGCTGTTCATGCCTTCGCTCACGCCCTATAGCCTCTGGGCCGTGGGCCACAACGTGGTGCACCACGGCTATACCAACCTGAAGGGTTTTGATTTCGTCTGGCAGCCGCGCTCGCTGGAAGAGTTCCGCGCCCTGCCGCGCTGGCGCCAGCGCCTGGAGCGCCTCTATCGCAGCGGCTTCGCTCCGGGTCTGTACTACATGGTCGACATGTGGTGGAAGCGCATGTACTTCCCCTCGAAGAAGCAGATGCCCACCCGCCGCGCCGAATTCATGTGGGATGGCGTGCTGGTGACCGCCGTGGCCGCCGTCTGGATCGCCGGCCTGGCTTGGGCGGCGCAGGCGACGGAACAATCGTTCTGGACCCTGCTGGTGACCGGTTTTGCGATTCCGCTGCTGTTCTGGAAGGCCATGATCGGCTTCGTGGTGTATGTGCACCATACGCATACCTCGGTGGCCTGGTATGAAGACAAGATCACCTGGGCTGCTGCGCAACCCTTCGTCTCCACCACCGTGCACCTTACCTTTGGCCGCTACTGGGGCGCGCTGCTGCATCACATCATGGAACACACCGCGCACCACGTGGACATGAGCGTGCCGCTGTATCGCCTCAAACAGGCCCAGAAGAAGCTGGAAACCATGCTGCCCGGCCGCATCGTGATCCAGCGCTTCTCCTGGCGCTGGTATTTCGATACCGCACGTCGCTGCAAGCTGTACGACTTCAAGCGCCTGTGCTGGACCGACTATCGCGGTCGTCCCACCAGCACGCCGCTGCCGCTGCCGGAAGTCAACAAGGCGACGGCCGAAGCCTGATCCGGCAGTGCCGGTCAACGCCTTCAGATCGCCACGAAGATACTGAAGTTTCAATAACAAGACGGTCGCATGGAAGGGCATTCGCGGGTCCCCGGTAACCCCGTGATACCGCCCACTTTCCCCCATCAAGGCCGCTTCTCTACACTGCGCTGTGCGCGCTTTCCAGTGCCGCTCAGGCACCGTCAGTTGTGATGGATTGCAGTGGAATTGCGCGTGACAACGCGGCCTCGCCAGTCGATTGCGGCGATTACTTCGACCATGTTTGATCTGGGACAAGAAATGCCGTCTGATACGGGAATACTGTGCTTCCTATTACGTTCCGCGCACTTAAAATCGAGTCATTCGATTGCCACAAGTCCGCCGGGAACATCGTATGAACCAGCCTTGCCACTCCACTTCGCTCGCCGCTGGCGCCACCAACGCCACCGCTTCCCTGACCTCATGCTCGCCGCTGACGGCCGCGCGTGAAGCCGCTGCCAGCTCCGCGCTGCGCAGTTGCACCGCCTGCGGCATGCACCAGCTGTGCCTGCCCATGGGTCTGGACGAATCCGACATGAAACGCCTGGACAAGATCATCGGCCGCCGCAAGGTCGCACGCGATGACTTCCTGTACCGTATCGGCGACCGTTTCACGGCACTCTATGCAGTGCGCGTGGGACACTTCAAGACCTACCAGGAAAACCTCGACGGCGACCGCCAGATCACCGGCTTCCAGATGCCCGGCGAACTGCTGGGCATGGATGCCATCAGCACCGAGCAGCATCAATGCGATGCGGTGGCCCTGCAGGACAGCGAAGTCTGCGAAATCCCGTTTGCACGCCTGGAACAGCTGTTCGGCCAGATTCCGCATCTGCTGCGTCATTTCCACCGCATGATGAGCCACGAGATCACCAGCGAACAGAACGTCATCATGCTGTTGGGGAACATGCGTGCGGAACAGCGGTTTGCCGCTTTTCTGGTGAATTTGTCTTCACGTTACGCTGCACGCGGCTATTCCTCCACACGCTTCCAGCTGCGCATGACGCGCCAGGACGTCGGCAACTATCTGGGCCTGACCATCGAGAGCATCAGTCGCCTGATTTCCAAGTTCCGCAAGCAGGGTCTGCTGGCGGTGGAACAGCGCGATGTGGAAGTGGTCGACCTGGCCGCGCTCAAGCGCCTGGCTGCGGGCGTGGATGCCTGCACTCCGGTGGCGGCGGCAACCGCCCGCTCGGGCAGCTAAGCGCCAGCGGCCCCGCAAAGCGTCCGGGGTGCTCAGCCCTGGACGTAATGGCGCAGGCGCTCTCTTGGCAGCGCCCGCGTCAGCCGTACGGCCAGCAGGCCACATGCGGCAAAACTTCCCCAGAAACAGAAGAACCCTACGGTGTAGGCCGCCAGTGCTTCCCACTCATGGCCGGCCGCCATGGCCAGCTCCTCGGGATTGAACAGGGAAAAGAACATTCCTTCGGCCGCGATGGCCATCAGGAAGGCGACCCAGCCCACGATGGCGAGATTGCGTTGTTGTTTGCGCATGACTGTCTCCTTGATGCAGGAAGTTTCATCCGTAGAGGGCCGGTCTTGAAGCCGGCTTCACTCCAGCTTAGCGCATTATTCGGCCGGTGCGTAGGCCTCGGCATTCATTTCGATGCTGCGCTGTTGCGGCCACACCCAGGTACCGTGCAGGCGCCAGCGGTGGCTGCCATCTTCGGCTACCAGACGCCAGCGCGCCTGTTCCATCTCCGCCAGCGGCACCGAGAAGCTGCCATCGGCGGCGGGGTGGACCATGAGCGTCCTGTCCTTGGCGGGCAGCGTCGGGTGCACCAGGTTCAGTACCAGGGTCTGCCCTTCTTCGCCGGTAGCAGGCGTCTGGCGCATCTGCAAGCGGCCCCGCAGCACCGCGCTGGCCGGATCATAGGCAATACCGATGGAGGCGCCCAGGCGCTGCGCTTCGTGATCGCGGCGCAGGTCCTTGTTGATGGCCTTGCCCTGCTTGTAGTAATCGTCGGCCACCAGCGCATCGGCGCGCGAAATGGCCAGCCAGGCAGTGAAGATGCCGGCCACCACCACCACGGCCGGGCCGGACATCAACAGCCAGGGCCAGCGGTGACGGTACCAGGGAAGGGTGTTGCCAAGCTTGGGGGAGACGGTCTGCATGGTTTCCTCTCGATATGACGTTGGGTTCATGTGAGCTGCGCCATTTCCTGCCGTCAGCGGCGCGGCACCAGGAAGACCGCCTTCTCGCTGACGTGCAGCGCGGGCTGGTCCTCGGCCTGCAATTCGATATGAATCTTGTTGGAGCCGGACTCGCCTGCCCCGTGCGGTGCCCTCACCCTGACCGGCACCATCAGGGTCTGGGTCGCAGCCAGTTCGATGGGACCGGCGGGATCGACCGTCAGACCATCGATGCCGGTGGCGCTGATGCGGTAGCGATGGCCGCGCTCGTCGGTATTGATGACCTGCAGGCGATAGACGTTTTCGATGATGCCATCTTCCACTTCGCGCCCCATCGAGCCGCGGTCGCGGATCACATCCAGCTTCAGCGGGGTGCGCACCACCAGCGAGCCCAGGAACAGCGCGATCACCGCCCCCAGGATGGCGGTGTAGATGAGGATGCGCGGACGGAACAGGCGGCGCCGGATTTCCGGCGTCGAGAAGCCCTGCTCGATGGCGTTCTCGGTGGAATAGCGGATCAGGCCGCGCGGACGGTCGATCTTGTCCATCACGCTGTCGCAGGCATCGACGCAGGCGGCGCAACCGATGCACATGTATTGCAGGCCCTGGCGGATATCGATGCCGGTGGGGCAGACCTGGACGCACATGGTGCAGTCGATGCAATCGCCCGCCTTGCGGCCCTCCTGCAGCTTGGCCGCCTTGGCCGCCGGCATGCGTGGCTCGCCACGGGTGTCGTCGTAGGTAATGATGAGCGAGTCGCGGTCGAACATGGCGCTCTGGAAGCGCGCATACGGGCACATGTACTTGCACACCTGCTCGCGCATCCAGCCGGCATTGCCGTAGGTGGCGAAGGCGTAGAAGACGATCCAGAAGCTTTCCCACGGGCCCAGCGCGAACTGCCCGATTTCAGGCAGCAGGTCGCGGATGGGCGAAAAGTAGCCGACGAAGCTGATACCGGTCCACAGGGCCACGCTGCCCCAGGCCAGGTGCTTGGCGGACTTGCGCCAGAGCTTGTCGAACGACCAGGGCTGGCGGTCCAGACGCATGCGGGCACTGCGGTTGCCTTCGATACGACGTTCAATCCACAGGAAGATCTCGGTGTAGACCGTCTGCGGACAGGCATAGCCGCACCAGACGCGGCCGGCAATGGCCGTGAAGAGGAACAGGCTGAAGGCACAGATGATCAGCAATGCGGCCAGCCAGATGAAGTCCTGCGGCCACAGCACCAGGCCGAACAGGTAGAACTTGCGCGAGGCCAGATCGAACAGCACGGCCTGGCGCTCGTTCCAGTTGAGCCACGGCAGGCCGTAGAACACCAGCTGCGTCAGGAACACGCACAGCCAGCGCAGGCTGGCGAAGCGTCCTTGAATCTCGCGCGGGTAGATCGGTTCACGCGCGGCATACATGCGGATGACGGCATATTCATCCTTGCCGTCCTTGCGGGGCGCCTCCTCCTGGGATGGCGGGCCCTCTTCCTTGCCCTGCCTGGGTGTCATTGCGGCCTTGTTCATGGTCTTGCCTGCTCTGCTTTCGCTCTCTGGAGCGCCCCTTGGCCGGGCGCGGTGATCATGGCCATCGGGCCATCACGAAGGACGCCGGGGCCGCGCAGCTCTGTGTCTGCGTCGGCCCCGGCGCGGGTTCAACTACGCATGGCGTCCTACTTGGCCGCGGCGTTGCTGGGCTTGTTGGACAAGCTCCAGACATAGGCGGCCAGCACATGCACCTTGGGTTCGCCGAGGAATTCGCCAAAGGCCGGCATGGTGTTGTCACGTCCCTTGTTGATGGTTTCCTTGATGGTGTCGATGCTGCCGCCGTAGAGCCAGATCTTGTCCGACAGGTTGGGCGCGCCCAGGGCCTGGTTGCCCACGCCGCCAGGGCCGTGGCAGGCCATGCAGGCGGCGAACTTGGACTTGCCCAGCTCGGCCTTGATCGGGTCATGCGCCGAGTTGGACAGGCTCAGCACATAGTTGGCGACGTTGTCGACATCCTTGTCCGTCCCCACCGCAGCAGCCATGGGTGGCATGACGCCGTGACGGCCCTTGAGGATGGTTTCCTTGATGATCTCGGGTGTGCCGCCATGCAGCCAGTCGTTGTCGGTCAGGTTGGGGAAGCCCTTGTTGCCGCGCGCGTCCGAACCGTGGCACTGCGCGCAGTAGGTCAGGAACAGGCGCTCGCCGATGGCATGGGCCTGCGGGTCGGCGGCCACTACCTTCAGATCCTTCTTGAGGTAGCTGTCGAAGAGCGGTCCGTACTTGGCTTCGGCCTGCTTGACGTCGGCATCATGCTCGCCGGTCGAACGCCAGCCCAGGGTGCCGGGCAGGTTGCCCAGGCCGGGATAGGCGATCAGGTAGCCCACCGAGAAGATGATGGTGATATAGAACAACCACATCCACCAGCGCGGCAGCGGGTTGTTCAGTTCGGTCAGGTCTTCGTCCCAGACATGACCGGTGGTCGAACCGGCAATGGGCTGGTCACCCTTCTTGACCTTCCAGCTGGACTGCTGCCACAGCAGCAGCGCGCAACCGGCGATACCCAGCACGGTCAGGACGATGATCCAGATATTCCAGAAACCATTGGTGAAATCAGCCATGGCTTGTCTCCTTGTCGCTGCTGTCGGCCGCGGGCTGGCCGATGTCGCCATCGGCGAAGGGGATCATCTCGGCTTGCGTGAAGTCAGCGGGCTTGTGGCTGACATAGGTCCACCACAGGATGCCGGCAAAGGTGAGGAAGCTGATCAGCGTGATCAGGCTGCGTGGATCGGTCAACATTTCAATCATGGTCTTATCTCTCCGCCTTGATCAGGACACCCAGGCCTTGCAGGTAGGCGATCAGCGCGTCCTGTTCGGTCTTGCCGACCAGCTCGGCCGGCGCATTCTTGATGTCTTCTTCGGTGTACGGGTCGCCGATGCGCTTCAAGGCCTTCATGCGCGAGACGATGTCGTAGTTGTCCAGCTTGGTCTGCTCCAGCCACGGATAGGCCGGCATGTTGGACTCCGGCACCACGTCACGCGGATTGTGCAGGTGGGCGCGATGCCATTCATCGCTGTAGCGGGTGCCGACCCGGGCCAGGTCCGGACCGGTACGCTTGGAGCCCCACTGGAAGGGGTGGTCATAGACCGATTCCCCCGCCACCGAATAGTGGCCATAACGCTCGGTCTCGGCGCGCAAGGGGCGGATCATCTGCGAGTGGCAGTTGTAGCAGCCCTCGCGGATGTAGATGTCGCGGCCGGCCAGGCGCAGGGCCGAGTAGGGCTTCAAGCCGGCGATCGGTTCTGTGGTCGATTTCTGGAAGAACAGCGGCACGATCTCGGCCAGGCCACCCACACTGACCACCAGCAGCACCAGGCCGATGAGCAGCCAGGGGTTCTTCTCAATCCATTCATGCGAAAACTTCATACTTTCCCCCAATCAGTGCGCAGCGTTGGTCACGGCAGGAATCGGTGCGACAGCCAGTTCGGTGCCGCGCATGGTGCGCCAGGTGTTGTAGGCCATCACCAGCATGCCGGACAGATACATCAGGCCACCCATCAGACGAATGACGTAGTACGGGTAGGTCGCCTTGACGCCCTCGACGAAGGTATAGGTCAGGGTGCCGTCGGGATTGACCGCACGCCACATCAGGCCCTGCATCACCCCGGCGATCCACATGGCGGCGATGTAGAGCACGATGCCGATGGTGGCTACCCAGAAGTGGATCTCGATCAGATCCTTGCTCCACATCTGGGTCTTGCCCGACAGACGCGGGATCAGGTAATACATCGCTCCCATGGTGACGAAGCCAACCCAGCCCAAGGCACCGGAGTGCACGTGGCCGATGGTCCAGTCGGTGTAGTGGGACAAGGCGTTGACGGTCTTGATAGCCATCATCGGACCTTCAAAGGTGGACATGCCATAGAAGGACAGCGAGACCACCAGGAACTTCAGGATGGGATCGGTACGCAGCTGGTGCCAGGCGCCCGACATGGTCATCATGCCGTTGATCATGCCGCCCCAGGACGGTGCCAGCAGGATCAGCGAGAACACCATGCCCAGCGACTGGGTCCAGTCAGGCAGCGCGGTGTAGTGCAGATGGTGCGGACCGGCCCACATGTAGGTGAAGATCAGCGCCCAGAAGTGCACGATGGACAGGCGATAGGAGTACACCGGACGGTTGACCTGCTTGGGAATGAAGTAATACATCATCCCCAGGAAGCCGGCGGTCAGGAAGAAGCCCACCGCGTTGTGACCGTACCACCACTGGATCATGGCATCCTGCGCGCCGCTGTACATGGAGTAGGACTTGGTCAGCGTGGCCGGCATGGTCATGCCGTTGACGATGTGCAGGATGGCCACGGCGATGATGAAGGCACCGTAGAACCAGTTGGCCACGTAAATGTGCTTGACCTTGCGCTTGACGAGGGTGCCGAAGAACACCACGGCGTAAGCGACCCAGACGATGGCGATGAGAATGGTCAGGGGCCATTCCAGTTCGGCGTATTCCTTGCCGCGGGTCAGCCCCATGGGCAGCGTGATGGCCGCACCGACGATGACCAGCTGCCAGCCCCAGAAGGTGAAAGCGGCCAGGAAGTCGGAGAACAGCCGCACCTGGCAGGTCCGCTGGACGACGTAATACGAGGTAGCCATCAGCGCACAACCGCCGAAGGCAAAGATGACTGCGTTGGTATGCAGGGGACGCAGCCGGCCGAAACTCAGCCAGGGAATCCCCATGTTCAATTCGGGCCATGCCAGCTGGGCGGCGATGATCACACCGACCAGCATACCGACTACGCCCCACAGGATGGTCGCCACGGTAAATTGGCGCACAACCGTGTAGTTGTAGCTATTTTCTTTGCTCACGAAACTCTCCCCACTTTGTTGAGTACTGTTCAATGCGAGCTTACGGGGCAAGCCTTCCAGGGGCATTGACGTGTATCAAGTAGAAAGACAGCGGCAGAGAAATGCCGCAGATCGTGAGCCACAGGCCGCAGCGCGCGGCACGCAAGAGCGGCTCAGGAAGGATCGTGCCGACCCTGCGGCGCAGGGGTGTCATCGTCGTGGAGAATGCGCATGGCCGGGCCTTCGAGGTCATCGAACTGGCCGCCGTCGGAGGCGCGGAAGAACACCCAGATCGCCACGAACACCAGCAGCGTACTGAGCGGAATGAGCAGGTAGAGCGCTTCCATCACGCCCCTCCTGCCAGTGCTGGCCGAGGTGCCGATGTCGGCACCGTGACCGGCAGCGATGGGCGCGTGGCCCGACTCAGGCGCAAGGCATTGCCGACCACCAGCAGCGAGCTGGCCGACATGCCCACCGCCGACATCCAGGGATCGAGCAGGCCGAAGGCTGCCGCCGGGATGGCGAGGAAATTGTAGAGGCTGGCCCACACCAGATTCTGGCGCACGATGCGCATGGTGCGCCGAGCCATCTGCGCGCACTGCGCCACGGCAGACAAGCGGTCGCTCATGATGACGGCATCGGCACTGACCTGGGCCAGCGCCGCACCCTTGCCCATGGCGAAGGACACATCCCCGGCGCGCAGCATGGCGGCGTCGTTGATGCCATCGCCAACGATGGCCACCACCGCCCCGCCCTGCTGCAGTTCGCGCACCACCTCCAGCTTGCGTTGCGGGGTACAGCCGGCAATCACTTCATCGATGCCGACGGCGGCCGCCACCTCGGCGCAGACGTCAGGCTGGTCACCGCTGAGCAGGATCACGCGCATGCCCTGCGCACGGAAGGCGGCCACCGTCTCTTCGGCATCGGCACGCAATGCGTCAGCCAGGTCGAAGCGCGCCAGCCAGCCATCGCTGTTGCCCAGATAGACCGACCCGGCAGCGGCGGCAGCGGGATGACTCAGCTCGGAAGGCAGCTGTGCTCCGGCAAGCTCGGCCACGAAACGACGCGCTCCCAGACGATGCGGTACGCCATCGATGAGGCAGTGCATGCCAGCACCGGTCACCGAACCCGGTTGCATCACCTCGCACGCCGCAACACCCTGGCGCCGCGCCTCGTCCACCAGTGCCCTGGCCAGTGGATGCAGGCTGCCGTGCTCCATGGCCGCTGCCAGCGACAAGGCCCGTGCTTGCGGGATGCGGCTCCACAAGGCTGTCAGTTGCGGCCGGCCCTGGGTGAGCGTCCCGGTCTTGTCGAAGAGAATGGTATCGGCGCGTTGCAAGGTTTCCAGTACATTGCCACGCACCACCAGGGTACCTTCACGCAGCAGGCGATCCGTCGCGGCGGCCAGGGCCGAGGGCGTGGCCAGCGACAGCGCACACGGACAGGACACCACCAGAACGGCGATGGCCGTGGCCCAGGCGCGCGCAGGATCGATCAGGTGCCAGGTGAGAAACGTGATGGCCGCCAGCAACAGCAAGGCCACCACGAAGCGCGAGGCCACGATGTCGGCCCACTGCGCCAGGGCCGGCTTGCCCTGCCCGGCTTGCTCGGCCAGGCGGGTAATGGCGGCCAGCGTACTCTCGCGCGTGGTGCGCAGTACACGCAGCAGCACCGGCTGGCTCAGGTTGACGGCACCGCCCGGCGCCTCCTGGCCGGGCTGGAAAGTCTGCGGACGACTTTCGCCGGACAGCAGGGCCAGATCCAGTTCGGCCAGGCCTTCGAGCAGGCAGGCATCGGCGGCGATGGTATCGCCGGGACGGGCCAGAATGACGTCGCCGACCTGCAATTGCGCGGCTGCCACCAGCGTCGTCTCACGTTGCTGCGGATAATTGCGCAGCACCAGCGCCGCCGCAGGAAAAGCCTGCTGCATGCGTTCCAGCGCCGCCGCTGACTTTCGTCGTGCAGCCGTTTCCAGATAGCGGCTGGCCAGCAGCAGGAAGATGAACATGCTCACGCTGTCGAACCAGATCTCGCCCTCCCCGCGCCAGGTGGCGATGGCGCTGCCGGCGAAGGCGGCGGCGATGCCAATGGCCACCGGCAGGTCCATGCCCGGCGCACGGGCGCGCAGACCTGCCCAGGCGCCGGTGAAGAACGGCAAGGCTGAATAGAACACCGCCGGTATGGTGAGGAACAGGCTGGCCCAGCGCATCAGCGCCATCATGTCGGGATCGATGCCTTCATGCGTCATGTAGACCGGCACGGCATACATCATCACCTGCATCATCGACAGGCCCGCGATGAACAACTGGCGGAACAGGCGGCGACCGGCGCGGCGCGCCTGTTCACCCTGGCGTAGCGGATCGAAGGGATAGGCGGTATAACCCAGGCCACGCAGACCGCGCAGGATGGTGGAAGTGGAACAAAGGGCGGGATCACGGCGGATGTGCAGCCGTGCACTGGCCACGTTGAGTTCGGCGATGTGGATACCGGGCAGCCGCGTCAGGTATTTTTCGATCAGCCAGACGCAGGCGGCACAGCGCAAGCCGTCGATGGACAACACCAGTTCCTGCGCTTGGTCGGTTGTGCCAGAAACTTCACCATCGCCTGTCTGCACGGGCAGGTCCACCAGCGCCAGCTCGGGCGGCAGCAATTGTTCCGGGTCGACACGGGCTGAGGGAACGGTACGACGCAGGTAGAAATCTTCACATCCACTCTCGACGATGAGCCGGGCCACGCTCTGGCAGCCCACGCAGCACAGGGCGCGCTGAACACCGCCGATCTCCAGCCGCCACGACTCCCCCGCCGGCACCGGCTGGCCGCAGTGGAAACACAGGTTCGCCGCGTCACTTTCCTGCTTGCGCATGGTCATCCTCCATGTACCGGACTGACGCAGAATACGTCGATCCAGCCACGTGCGATTCCCAGGCCGCCTATTTCGGCAACGCGCAGCAACCCCAGCAAGCCGAAGGCCAGCACGATCACACCGGCGCTGCGCCGCACCCAGACCCGCGCGACCAGCTGACGCAGGCGCGCACCCGACATGCCTGCCACCAGCAGCACCGGCAAGGTGCCGGCACCGAAGCTCAGCATGGTCAATGCGCCCTGCCAGGCACTACCGGCCATGAGTGCGGTGAGCAAGGCGCTGTAGACCATTCCGCACGGTAGCCATCCCCACAGACTGCCCAGCAACACGGCCTTGGCGGGCGTATCGACCGGTACCAGCCGTGCCGCGTGCGGACGCAGGCGCGCCCACAAGCCGCTGCCCAGTTGCTCCATGCGTGACATGCCGCTCCACCATTGGGTCAGGTAGAGCCCCAACAGGATCAGGACGAGATTGGTGATGACGTAGGCCACCGTCTGCGCCGGTGCCATCCAGCCCAGCACATCGGCGCCGCGCAGCAGACCGGCGGCGATGCCACCGGCCAGCGCACCCGCCAGCGTATAGCTGGACAGGCGTCCCAGGTTGTAACCCAGCACGCGTACCAGGTCTTGTCCGAAGGCCTGCAGCTGCGCCGGGCCAACGAAATGAAGAGGAATCACGCGAGGTGTGCCGCGCACCGGCTGAGCCGCCATGACGCAGACCTGAGCCGGTGCCGGTGCTGGCCTGCCCGATGCACGGGCAGGTGCGGCCGAACTGAGCGCACCGACGATGCCGCCACACATGCCGATGCAATGGACGCTGCCCATCAGGCCTACCAGGAAGATCGGCAGCAGGTTCATCGTGGCTCCGCTCAGACGGTCTGCGAATAGCGCTGCGGTGCGTCCTTGTCTTGGCTCGCAGCCTTCTCGCGATCCTGGGTCAGGTAACGATCGAACACCATGCAGATGTTGCGGATGAGCAGGCGCCCCTTGGGCTCGACGGTGATCCATTCAGGTTCGATCTTGATGAGGCCGTCTTGCTCCAGCAGCTTGAGCTTTGCCATCTCGGGTGCGAAGTATTCGCGGAAGACGATGGGATAGGCGATCTCCAGCGAGTTGATCGACAGTTCGAAATTGCACATCAGTCGCTGGATGATGAGCCGGCGCAGCACGTCATCCATGCCCAGCTGGATCCCGCGTGCAATGGGCAAGGTGGAGTTTTCCAGACGGGCGTAATAGCCGTCCAGGGTCTTTTCGTTCTGGCTGTAGCTGCCGCCCACGGCGCTGATGGCCGAGACGCCGCAGGCCACCAGATCGGTCTCCGAATGGGTGGAATAGCCCTGGAAGTTCCGATGCAGGCGGCCCTGCTGCTGGGCGATGGCGAGATCGTCGGTGGGCTTGGCGAAGTGATCCATGCCGATGTAGACGTAACCCGCACCGGTCAGCTGGCGGATGCACAGCGAGAGCATGTCCAGCTTGCTGTCGGCGCTGGGCAGGTCTTCTTCCCTGATCTGGCGCTGGGTCTTGAACAGCGCCGGCATGTGCGCATAGTTGTAGACGGCGATGCGGTCGGGGCTGGCGGCGATGACCTTGGCCAGGGTGCGCGACATGGACATCACGTTCTGCTTGGGCAGTCCGTAGATCAGGTCGATGCTGACCGAGCGGAAGCCGGCATCACGCGCGGCGGCGATGATCTGCAGGGTCTGCTCCTCGGACTGCACGCGGTTGACGGCCAGTTGCACCTCCGGATCGAAGTCCTGGACGCCCAGGCTGATGCGGTTGAATCCCTGCTGGCGCAGCTTGTGGACACGCTCCACCGAGACCGTGCGCGGATCGATTTCGATCGAATATTCGCCGACGTGATCCGGTGCCAGCGTGAAACTGTGGCGGATGTGGTCCATCAGGTCAGACATCTGCTCGTCCGACAGATAGGTCGGCGTACCGCCACCGAAGTGTAGCTGCTCCACCTGGTTCATGCCGGAGAACAGCGAGCCCTGCATGCTGATCTCGCGCTTGAGATAGCTCAGATAGAGTGCAGCCTTGGCGCGGTTCTTGGTGACGATCTTGTTGCAGGCACAGTAGTAACAGATGGTGTCGCAGAACGGAATGTGCAGATACAGCGACAGTGCCCGCCAGGCGCTCATGTTGCGGCGGTCGGAGACCGCGTGCAGGTAGTCGGTGACGTCAAAGTCGCTGGAAAAGCGGTCTGCCGTCGGATAGGAGGTGTAACGCGGGCCACGCTGGTCCATTTTGCGCAGGACGGCCTTGTTCATGCCGGCGAGACTGGCGGAAGGATGCAGGGTGGACGGATGGGCGACTTGCATGCGATGCTCCTGGCCGGCTGCCGCGCCGGACTGACGCGGCGCGCACATGCGCTGGGCCGCGAGCCCACCGGGCGAGCTGGTATTGACTGGAGCTTGCAGAATAGACAGATCCTTGCAGGATCGCATTGATGTGCATCAAAGGGGCGGGCCTGTTGACCGGTGGATATCAGTTACGCCAGGGCTCAAGCAGTACAGCCGCATACCGGCGCCCGTTGGCTCAACCGTGCCACCAGCCTGAGCACCTCAGTGCTGAGCGCCTGCGCGGGCCTGTCCATAACAGGCCCGCAACGCGTGATAGTCGTAGTAGTGGCTGCGGGGCGCGATTCTGGCCTGATCACAGGACGACTTGAAATCCATCTCCCCCTCGTTGTACAGCAGTCGCACCAAGGTACGTCCGGCGGCATTGGCAAACATGTCCCATTGCAGGTTGGCAGCCATCGGCGCAATCTGCGCGCCACGCCAGCCATTGCGAGCCGGCGCATAGGGTTCACGCGCGTCAACCTGCTGCGCCGCACCGGGCAGGCCCAGCAACGTGGCCAGCGGTATGACGATCTCGGCATGGGCAAAGCGCAGCTTGGCCAGATGCTGGCGCTGACCACGGTCGATGGCGTCGGCCTCATCAAAGAAATCCTGCAGCAGGATGCGTCCCATGCGCGAAGTCACATCGCCCTGCTCTACCATTGCCGGCCCTTTGCTGTAGAAATCTTCAGCATCTTCGATTTCCGCGAAGACCTGCGCCGCCATCGGAGGCATGATGTTGTCGAAAACCTTCACATTGCTGCCAGCCCGCTCCAGTTCAGTACGCATCCCGGCACTGATGGCATAGAGGTCATACAACGCCCTGGCTGCCTGCACGCCGCTGGCGATGACGCTGCGGCCGTCGCCGGTCAGGGTATTGGTATGACGCCCATCCGCGCTGGTAAAGCTGAGCGTGCCGCTGTTGCTGAAACGATAGCTGCCCTGCTCCAGGCGCGTCAGGAAGTCTGCTCTGAACAGCCGCGACAGGACCGCATCGGCGGCGTCCTGCAAGCGCGGATCCTGGCCGATGCGCGCCAGTTGCGCCTGCAGCGCTGCCCCATGCAGATAGGCCTGGTAGGCGCGGCTATCCTTCCAGGTCTGCAGGCGCAGCGTGGTCGTCTGTGTCGGGGGATTCTTGGGCAAACGATGGAAATACAGCAGATAGGTATCCTTGGAAGGCCCCTCCACATGACCGCGCAAGCCCGGACGGGCGGCCAGCAACGACTGCGTAAAAGCCTCTGCACTATCCACCGCGCGATCCTTGCCCGAACTGACCACGACGACCTCGCGTGCACCTGAGCTGGCCTGGTCGAACAGGCCGGGCAGACGTTGCACCATCCGTCGTGCCAGCTCGATGTGCTCTTGCAGCCCGGCCAGGGTCTCGTTGCCATAGCCGGGCTCGCTGATTCCGGGCACACCCGCCCCCAGCAGAAAATTGGCCCGCAGCATGGCCTGCAAGGCCGGTCCCAGCGTCTGGCCCAGCGGGGTCAGTGCGTGCTCCTGCTCGGCCTGCTGCCACAGGCGATAGAGGGCCAGATCGGATTTCATCCCGGTCAGGCCACGAGAACCATGGCGCGCCAGCAACTGGGTGAACACCGGTGCATAGCCGGCAGGCACCGGTTCCAGGCTGGAGAGCGGCTGGCGCGGGGCATAAGGTGTCTTGGTCTGGCGATCGTCACGATCAGCGGCCTGCGCCAGGCTGGCGGCCAGCAACAGGCCGATCAGCCAGGCACAGGCCCTGGCAGTTTTATGGAAGTTCATGCCACCGATCATGCGATATCAGCCTTTCCGGGTCGGGAACCCCTCACGCTCAGAAGTCGGCGCGCACGTTCAGGTTCAGGGTACGCGGCGCCCCCACGTTCAGGTAGGTTTCCTGATAGTAGGTCCAGTACTTGCGATTGGCCAGATTGGTGATGTTGGCGCTCCAGGTGGTCATGTGGCCACCGATACGGGTGCGATAGTTCAGACCTGCATCGAACAGGCTGTAGGGAGAGAGCATGTTGGTATTGGCCGAATCCAGCGCCATGGTACCCACATACTGCGCGCCGGCATGCAGTGACAGGCCTGCCAGGGTCGGCACCCGGTAGCTTAGCTGCGCACCGGCCTGCACATCTGCCGCGCCGACGGCGCGCTTGCCATTGACCGCTGCTGCCGCATGGGTGACTTCGGAGCCCATCACCATCACGCTGCCATCCAGGCTCAGGTCCCGGGTGAGCTGTAGCGACGCATTGACTTCCACCCCGCGATAGATGCTCTGACCATCGGCCACATAGACGTTGGCGCTGTTGATGTACTGCGAGCCACGCTCGATGCGGAACAGCGCCAGGCTGCCGTTCCAGGCGTCGTGCTCGGTCTTGACGCCCACTTCTGCCTGCTTGCTCTTGATGGGAGCGAAGGTCTGGTTGGCATTGACCGTCGTAGTGGGCGCCGAGGCGCTTTGCTCCAGGGCCTCGGCATAGCTGACGTAGACCGTCGTATCGGCACGCGGCTTGAACATCACGGCGGCCGTCGGGCTCAGCGGGCTGGCAGTGAAGCGTGCACTGGTGGCGTTGGCGGTGGTGTAGGCGGTATCAATGTAATTGGTGTAACGCAGGCCGGCCAGCAACGACCAGCGCTCATCGAACTTCATCGTGTCGCTGGCGAAGAGCGCGGTCTGCGTGGTCCTTTCATCACGATAGGTACCGCCGCTGTAGTTGACGCTATCGGCCGAGTAGATCGTCGGCGCATACAGGTTGCCGGTGCCGATGTAGGGCTTGGGCGTGGTCACGGAAGAAGTGGAAAGCAGGTTCTGGGCCATCGCACCGAACACGACTTCATGCTGCAGGAAGCCGGTGCTCACCTTGCCCTGCACCATGGCCTGTGCTTCGTTGAATTCGTAGCCATGGTATTCGGATGTGAGGCGGTCGCGATAGTTGCCGCTATTGCTGGTGATGTAGTACTGATCCTTCTTGTAGACTCGCACCGATTCGGAATGACGCACGGCGACGGTGGCCTTCCAGTCATCCGAGAGACGATAGTCGGCACTCAGCGTCACCAGGCGGTAATCCACATTGGTGTAGGAGCCATTGCTGTAGAGGCGCGTGCTGCCATCCAGCGCCGATGGGATCTTGAAGCCGCTGACGATGACATCGGTACCACCGGTGGTGATGCGCCGCTGGTAGAGGGCATCGAGCCTGACGGTCAGGTCGCTGCTCAGCCGTGCATCGAAGGAGGCACCGATGGATTGGCGGTTGATGCTGCCGTGATCGGCCTCGGTATCGCCGCTCTCGTTGACCAGGTTGATGCGGTAGCCCAAGCGCTGGTCCTCGCCCAGACGACCTCCGGCGTCGACGTGTTCCTTCCACGTCCCGCCACTGGCATAGCCGAGATCGGTAGCGAGAAAAGCGTCATCGGTCGGACGCTTGGTGACGTAGTTGACGATGCCCCCCGGCGAGCCAAACCCGTACATGAAACCGGACAAGCCCTTGAGCACCTCCACCTGCTCGAACATCTCCAGCGGCATCTCGGTGCCCCGATTGATGTTGGCCAGGCCATCGATCTTGTAGCCGTTCAGGTCGTCCAGGCGCAGCCCGCGTATCGCAATGGTGGCCGGGTGAGTGCCGTTGACCGGACTGCTGTTGCTGACGCTGGCGTCGTACTTCAGCACTTCGGCCAGCGAAGTGGCCTGGCGGTCTTCGATCTCGTCGCTCGTGACGGCGCGCGTGGAGAACGGCGTCTCCAGTTCGGAACGCTCGCCGAGGGCTCCTCCGCTGACCTGCTCGGCCAGCTTCTTCTTGTCGGCGCTGTCGGTCACGGTGATCTGGGGCAGCACGCTGTCATCGGCCTGTGCCAGCAGCGGACCGCTACTGCCCAGCAGCAGACCGGCGCCCAACAAGGCGCGCCGCATGGTGGAAGGACGGGGGGTAGCAATACGTCTGGAAATCATCTTGAACTCGCAGTGGATGGAAGTGAGGAATTTGGCCTTGCTTTTTTATGGTCTGATTCCGGGCATGCCCGATCAGCCTTTGGTATCGGTTGAATCTGATCTGTCTGTCTGCCTGTCTGCCTGTCTGCCTGTCTGCCTGGCTGCCTGGCTACCTTATGGCCGCGGATCGGTCACGAAGCCGATCTTGGCCAGCCCGCCAGCCTGTGCCATGGCCATCACCTGCGCCACCTTTTCATAAGGCGTGGTGCGGGCCGCGCGCAGATGCAGTTCCGGTGGCTGCGACCGGGCCGCCGCGGCGCCGATGCGGGCCTTCAGTTGCGCCATGTCGACCGGTTCGTCATTCCAGAAGGTCTTGCCCTGGGCATCGATGGCCAGGTTGATGCTGTCCGGCTTGAGCGTATCGGGCTGGGCTGTGGCACGCGGCAGGTCGATTTTTACCGCGTTGTTCATGACCGGAACGGTGATGATGAAGATGATCAGCAGCACCAGCATCACATCCACCAGCGGGGTGGTGTTGATCTCGGGGTTGAAGTCGTCGTCCGATTCGGACAGGGATCCCATGCCCATCACGCTGCTCCCTGGACGCGCAGGTGCATCGTATGGGACTGTTGCGGCCCGGCACCGGAGGCATCGGCGCGAGCGCCAGTGACGAACAGCGCATGCAGTTCGAATCCGAACTTGTTCAGGCGCGCGATGATGCTCTTGTTGCCACGCAGGAGCGCGTTGTAGCCGAAGGTGGCGGGAATGGCGACGGCCAGGCCCAACGCCGTCATGATCAGGGCCTCGCCCACCGGGCCGGCCACCTTGTCGATGCTGGCCTGGCCGCTGCTGCCGATGGAGACCAGGGCGTGATAAATGCCCCAGACCGTTCCGAACAAGCCCACGAAAGGGGCCGTCGAGCCGACCGAGGCGAGGACGGCCATGCCCGACTGCAAACTGGCCGAGGCCTCATCGATGGCCTGGCGCAACGACAGTGTGACCCATTCGCTGACCGGCAGACGATCCTGCAACTGGCCCTGATGGATCGTGTGATGATCCACCGCCCCTTGCCCGGCACTGGCGAGCGCGACGAAGGGATTGTCCCGCCCCAGGCAAGAGACGCCGGCAGCGACGTTGTCAGCCTGCCAGAAGGCGTGACCGGCGGCCTGTGCCGGGGCGCGATAGCGCAACAACTGCAGGGCCTTGGTCAGAATGACGTACCACGAGGCCATCGACATCATCGTCAGCAGAATCGCCACCGCCTTGGTGACGACATCGCCTTGCGACCACAAGGCCGTGAGGCCGTAGGGACTTGCATCCATTGTTGATTCCTTTCTGGCTGGATTACTGCGTCAATTGAAATTTGATCGGCACGACGACATAGGCAGACTGTGCCCGGCCCTGCTCTACATAAGGCTGAAAGCGGGCCTGCGCGACCGCCACGCGTGCTGCCTGGTCGAGGCTGGCGATGCCCGAGGATTTTTCCAATGCAATCTGTTCCACGCTGCCCTGGGCATTGATCAACACGCGCAGCAGCACTTCACCTTCGTCGCCACGACGACGGGCAGCGGCGGGATAAACCGGTTGCGGGGCGGTGAGGTATTGCACGCCGCTGGTGATGACGGGCGGACTGGATGGGCGGGACACTGCCGCTACCGGTGCAGCGGCAGCGCTCGCGGCGGCAGGCGCAGACGAGGATGATGCAGAAGCGGCTGGCGCAGTCACGGCGGCCACGGGAGGCGCCAAGGTCGGCGCTGCGCTCACGGGAACGGATACGGGCATGGCTGCCTGGTGGGCGCGCGGCGTTGGCGCGGGCCGCACGTGCACGGTGCGTACCGGCGGTGCGGGCGCCGGTAGCGCAGAAGGACGGACTGGCTGGGGTGCAGGCTCGAAGAGCGCCAGCATCACGGTGCTCGGTACCGGTGGTGTAATGGCGGGGGGTGACAGCGGACGCATCTGCAGCGCCAGCCACAGCACACCAAGATGCGCTGCGATCACCAGCAGCGCCGGCCGGACCGTCCGCCACCGGTCCGCTGCTGGCCAGGCGCGCCAAGCCGGTGAAGCAGCCGCTGCCACGGCCATGCCGGCAGCGGTGCGCTGAGGAAAATGAGGGAGAGATGACAACATGACTCGCGCCGCAGGGTACGGCGTTGCTTTGAAAAAAGCAGGAGTCTAGGCAGTCATGATGACCTTGCCGTTACGCTTGTGTGACAACGGCGTCAGGAAGGGCGTCGCCGATGTAAAACTTTGTAAGCCACCCCCTCCCCAACGGAGCTTCCCGCGCGACGAACGTCAAGGGTCCCGGCGTCCCGCCGTCGCCCGCCAGCACAGGATCGACCCGGCACACACCAGCGCGGCCCCCACCCAGAAAGAGGGCGGCAAGGGGGCTCGCAGCAGCAGCGCCGACAGCGCCGATGAAAACACCGGAATGAAATACGAGGCCCCCGCCAGCACCGTCACGTTGCCATGCAGAATGCCGATGTTCCAGGCTGCATAGCCCAGCCCCATGGCAGCCGAGGCCAGCACCAGATAGACCGCTGCGGGGATACTGAAGGATAGTTCATCGACATGCCCACCCAGCAAGACCTTCACCCACAAGGCCAGTGCCACCAGCATGAAGAAAGGAGTCACGCCGTTCTTGCCCCCGGCGATGCGCGTGGTGACGGTACAGTAGGCGGCCCAGATGAGGGCGCCGATGAAAGCCAGGCCATAGCTCAGCGGATTGTCCTGGATGTTGATGAGCATGCCGGGCAGATCCAGCCCCTGGTCGCCGCCCAGCACCCAGCAGATCCCCAGCATGGACAGGATGAACCCGGGCACCACCAGCAGCGTGGCGCGCTGCCCGCCGAACAGGATGGCCGCCACCAGCGTAAAGGTCGGCCACAGGTAGTTGACCATGCCGACCTCGATGGCCTGGCGGCCATCATGCGCATAACCGATGGAAAGCGACAGGCACAGCTCATAGGCCACGAACAGCACACTGCCCCACGCCAGATACCGGCGCGGAAAGCTCGACAGCCGCGGGAAACCCACCGACACCATCAGGATCAGCGACGCCACCGTATAGATCGCCGCCGCGCCGCCGGTGGCGCCGAGATGTTCGCTCACGCCCCGGATCAGGCCCACGATGGCGCTCCACAGGACCACGGCGCTCAGTCCGATCAGGGTTGCCTTCTTGCTGTTCATTGCACCTGCCCAAAAGCGCAAGAGTGTACCTCATGGGCCACGCTGCCTGTCCTGCAGCGGCGGGCGAGCCAAGCCCCGCCCCCGCTGCCGTGATAGAATCCTGCCCCTTCTGTCCGCGCTTGAGTGGCCGTCGCCCACCTGGCCGGACGTGTTCCATGGGTTCCCTCGCCCCCATTCATCAAAAAGGTTCATATGACGACTCTCGACCTGCGCCGCCACGCTGCGCTGCTGACCTGGCTATCTCTGTTCCACCTGGTGGTGATCACCTCCAGCAATTACCTGGTGCAACTGCCGGTTTCCATTTTCGGCCTGCATACCACCTGGGGCGCCTTCAGTTTTCCCTTCATATTCCTGGCGACCGATCTGACGGTGCGATTCTTCGGCGCCCCGCTGGCCCGCCGCATCATCTTTGCCGTGATGCTGCCGGCGCTGTTCATTTCCTATGGCATCTCGGCGCTGTTCTACATGGGGCAGTGGCAGGGCTTCGGCGCGCTGGCGCATTTCAACCTCTTCGTGGCGCGCATCGCGGCGGCCAGCTTCACGGCCTATGTACTGGGACAAGTGCTGGACGTACAGGTCTTCAACCGCCTGCGCGCCTCGCGCCACTGGTGGCTGGCGCCGTCGGTATCGATGATCTTCGGTAACGCCAGCGATACCATCGCCTTTTTCTCCATCGCCTTCTGGCGTAGCAGCGATCCCTTCATGGCCACGCACTGGGTGGAAATCGCGCTGGTCGACTACGGCTTCAAAATCGCCATCAGCCTGCTGTTCTTCCTGCCGGCCTATGGCGCCCTGATGTCGTTCCTGAAGAGCTGGTTCGCCCGCCCTCTGGCCGCCGATCCGGCCTAAGGCCTGCAGCGATTTCCATCCGGCGGTAAACTTGCGGCTTTTGCGCGCTCTGCCCGGGCGCGCCCTCCTCCTCTCCACTCTCCACCTGGACTGCGCATGAACTGGCCCCTGTTTGCCCTTGCCGTTGCCGCCTTTGGTATCGGTACCACTGAATTCGTCATCATGGGCTTGCTGCCCGACGTCGCGCGCGATCTGGGGGTGAGCGCACCGGCCGCCGGCATGCTGGTCTCGGGCTATGCCCTGGGCGTGGCCGCTGGCGCCCCCATCCTCGCCATCCTCACCGCCAGATGGCCGCGCAAGCAGGCGCTGGTGGGGCTGATGTGCCTCTTCATCCTGGGCAACGTGCTGTGCGCGGTAGCGCCCAATTACGTCTTCCTGATGGTGGCGCGGGTGGTCACTGCCTTCTGCCATGCGGCCTTCTTCGGCATCGGCTCGGTGGTAGCCGCAGAACTGGTCGCGCCGCACAAGCGCGCCCAGGCGGTGGCACTGATGTTCACCGGCCTGACGGTGGCCAACATCCTTGGCGTACCGCTGGGTACGGCCTTCGGCCATGCGGCGGGCTGGCGCTCCACCTTCGGCGTGGTGACCGGGATCGGGGTGCTGGCCGCCATCATGCTGTGGACCATGCTGCCCAGGAAGATCCCCATGCAGGCCGGCAATATCTTCCAGGAGTTCCGCTCCATCATCGATACCCGCGTACAGCTCTCGCTGCTGACCTCCACGCTGGCCTCGATCAGCATGTTCAGCGTGATCACCTATATCGCCTACATCCTGCTGGATGTGACCGGTTTCACCACCCAGCAAGAGAGCTGGGTGCTGCTGCTTTTCGGTGCCGGCATCACCGTGGGCGGACTGGTCGGTGGCAAGCTGGCGGACTGGAAACTCATGCCGGTGATGTGCGGCGTGTTCCTCTGCATCGCCGTGGTACTGGGACTGTTCTCCTTCACCAGCCACTACAAGTGGCCGACGCTGGTCACCATGTTTGCCTGGGGCGCCTTCGCCTTCGCGGTGGTACCGGGCGCGCAGATCCGCGTCCTCGATACCGCGCGTGGCGCGCCCAACCTGGCCTCCACCCTCAACCAGGGCGCCTTCAATCTGGGCAACGCCACCGGCGCCTGGGTCGGCGGCGTGGCGATCTCGGCGGGACTGCCCCTGACCGATTTACCTTTGATCGGCTCGGTCTTCGCCCTGCTGGGGCTGCTGACGGTGGCCTTCTCGGCCTCGCTGGACAAGCGCGTGCGCGCCCCGGCCTGATCAACCACGACGCCAGCAAGAAGGCGCTTGTCCCTCGCGGGAAAAGCGCCTTTTCTTCATTGCGGCGACGACAGCGGCGCCGTCAAGCCGCCGTCAGATGTGCCGAAGCGATGAAGTTGTCGAAGAAACCTTCACATCTGGCCAATTGCTCCAGCGTGACGAACTCATTAGGCTTGTGGGCATGGACGATGTCGCCCGGTCCGCAGATCACGGCCGGCATGCCGGCCTGGCCGAACAGGCCGCCTTCGGTACCGAACCCGACCTTGCGTGCACGTTCGCTGCCCAGGATGCGCAACGCCGAGCTCACCAGCGGATCATCGGGTGGCGTGCTCATGCCGGGATAGGCCGTGAGGGTCTCGAATTCGATGCGTCCTTGCGCGCCCTCGATCTGCATCTGCGGCAGCAGTTCCTGCTCGGCATAGCGCCTGACTTCCTCGAACACCTCCGCCGGATCGATACCAGGCAGGAAGCGATGCTCGAAGACGAACTCGGCCTTGTCCGGAATGATGTTGGGCGCATTGCCGCCGTTGGAAAGCGTGGTGACGATGGAAGAGTACGGTACGTCGAAGTCGTAATCCTGCGCCTCCGAATTGCGTACGCGCAGGGCGATCTCGCGGATCTTCAGCTGCATCATGGCGGCATAGTCGATGCTGTTGATGCCCAGGTGCGGGCAGGAGGAATGGGCTGCATGACCATGCACCGAGCAGCGATAGGATCGCTTGCCCTTGTGCGCGATGACGGGCTGCATCATGGTGGGCTCACCGATGATGACGCCGGTGGGCCGGATGTCGTTCTGCTGCAGATCGGCCAGCAGCTCGCGTACCCCGAGGCAGCCGACCTCTTCATCGTAGGAGAAAGAGAAGTGCAACGGCGTGTGCAGCCTGTCCTGGGCGATGGCGGGCAGGCGCGCCAGGCAGACCGCGATGAAACCCTTCATGTCGCAAGCACCGCGACCGAACAGTTTGCCATCGGCCACGCGCGCCACGAAGGGATCGGAATCCCAGTTCTGGCCGGTGACCGGCACCACATCGGTGTGGCCGGAGAAGACTGTTCCGTAGTGTCCGGGACCAGCGTCGCCCAGGGTAGCGAAGAGGTTGGCCTTGCGCCGTTGCGCATCGTAGGTCAGACGGGTGGTGGCGCCGTGGCGCTCCAGGGTGTCGCGCACCCATTCGATGAGGCCGAGGTTGGATTCGCGGCTGATGGTGTTGAAGCCGATGAGGGTCTTGAGGATATCCAGCGTCGCCTGGGTCGGGGCCGCAGCGGCTGATGTCAGTGGTGCATTCATGATGATGGTTTGCCTGTTCAAATCCGGAACGCCGGGCCATCGGACAGGAGGACAGATGGCGTGGGGGTTCCCTCAGAAGTGCAGCAAGCGGCGTGCCACGGCCTGCCCCTGCTGGCATGGCGGCCAGCCGAGGCAGACGGCGCGGCTGCAGATCCCTGCGCCTGGTTCCCTGCCGTCTCATCGGACGGGATCGGCATTGATCCGGGGGATCGCTACCCTGCACGTGAAGGACTTAGCTTACACCGCAATACATGGCGTGGTTGGAGAGATGAAGGATTTTCACGGCTGGGGGCGGGGATGCGCGCTGGCGAGCTTGCCCTGTCATGGCCCATCGAACAGGCCGGACGGCCTGCTCGACCGCGAAGCAGGGCCGTATCAGGAAAATCCTGCTAGGCGCTTTTGCGCATTTTTGTCAGACTGCTGCTGAAGTTTTGTGCCGGGAGAGGCGCCCGCAGAGGCCAGCATGGATTCCCGCAGCACAGGAATGGTGATCAGGGTCACTACAAGAGAAGGACAAGACCATGAAGCCGCCGATCATATTGATGATTGAGTCGAACGGCGAAGCAGTGGAGCTGGCGCGTTTTGCGCTCTGGCGCCAGAATTTTCACTGTGTATTGCAGTGGTATGACGAAGCAGACGCTGCCATCGAGCGACTGTTGCCACGCCGCCAGGAAGGTCAGGTGCAGTTACCGGGCATGATTTTTCTCGATCCGGGCATGATGGAGAACAATGGCCTGGACTTCATCGAGGCCATGAGGGCGGGCCGCAACACGCGCGCGGTACCGATCGTGGTGTTTCCTGACAGTGATTACCCGCCGGAGATGCCGGCGCTGCTGGAAGCCGGTGCTGTGGAATATCTGCTCAAACCCGAGACGGCCCAGCAATACATGGATGTGGTAGTTGACCGCGCGCGGCGCTGGAGCAAGCGACGGCGCCGACGCGATTCGGCTGCGGTGAAGGCTGACGGGGATGTCTAGCGGCCAGACAAGAACGCCGCGATCCTCGCAGGTCGCGGCGTTTTTTCTTGTGCCCGCACGCATGCCGGGGGAAAGTTGACGCTTATTTCTTCACGCGCGTGCTGATGTGGCCATCGAACTCACGCTGCGCTGCTTCCAGCCTCTTGAGGGCTTCCTGCCAGGGGTGGTAGTCGGCTTCCGTGAGCCAGGAACCGTCAGGATTCTGTTTCCACTGTTCCAGCTTGGCGGTCATTTTTTCATATTCTTCCAACTGGGCGACCAGTAGCGATTCCATTTGCGTCTTCAACTCTTCAGCGCGGGTGATCCAGGGATCCTGTTCTGACATGGGCAGCTCTCTTTCGTCATGAATGAAGGTGCGGGAATGTTAACACGACCGCCAGCGTGTAATGAGCCACTAAAAAACCAGCACTAACTCTGCATCAAGGTCCAAGTTATGTATTCGTGTTTACAATCCAGAATGCACTGCATGGACAGCGCAACCCTCATCAAACTACTCAAGGCCGACAGCTGGGCTCTGGTGCATACGGTCGGCTCGCACCACCAGTTCAAGCACCCGAGCAAGCCCGGCAAGGTGACGGCACCACATCCCAAGAAGGATCTGCCGCTGCCCGCGCAGAACAGCATTCTCAAGCAAGTCGGCCTGAAGTGAGGCCAACAGGAGAACTCATGCTCTACCCCCTCTACGTCCACAAGGATGCCGAAAGCGCCTACGGCGCGGCCTTTCCGGATTTTCCCGGTTGCTTTGCTGGCGCGGACAAACTGCAGGACCTGCCTGCCGCTGCGCAGGAGACCGTGGAAGCCCACTTCCATGGCGAGACCGAGCCCATTCCGCATCCGAGCGTTCCCGAGCACTGGGCCGGCGATAAGCAATTCCAAGGCGCCTACTGGTGGCCGAGCTCCATGGGAAAAACGATGTAGCTGAGAAGCTTTTGATCGCTTCTAGCGGCATGTCTCTAAAACTGGTTGCGGCGGCGCGATTTGCCCGTTATCTACCCTTTAGAATCAAATAGCCACCTATCAAATCACCAGGTGCAGAAGCGATCCGAACGCGTAAAGTGCGAAACCGATCAAGATCAAACCGGAGAGTCGCGATACCCATGTCGTGAAGCTTTCCGGTAACCGCTGCCGCATCATCGCCACGCCACCGCTCAGGAAAAACCACCACAGAATCGATCCCAGGAACACGCCCGCTACGACAAGCGTTGCATTGAGCCCGCCGGCAGCCTCGGCCAATCCGAGACCTGCAAACATCGCCGCGAAAGAAAGAATGGTCGCCGGATTGCTGATCGTCAGAAGAAAAGTCGCCGCCACTGTCCCGAGCAAATCGCGCGTACCAAGCTGCGCCGCCGCCCGCTTGGGTCCGGGCGTCAGATTTTTCCAGCCGAGCCAAAGCATGAACAGGCCGCCAATCAACTTGAGAGGCACATCGATCATTGCCAATACGGCGGCAAAAGCGGAAAAACCAATCGCCGCCAGACCCGCATAAAAAGCATCCGCAGCCGCCGTTCCCAACCCTCCAGCCACGCCGGACCAAAAACCACGTTCGAGGGTGCGAGTAATGCACAAAGCACCGATTGGCCCCAGCGGGGCCGCTACCGCCAGACCGAGAAGCAGGCCTTTTCCCAGCAGCAGAATCTCCATCAGACCATTCCTTCCTTCAAAATAAAGGGACCATCCACTACAGACGACAAGGCGATAATCGTCTCGGAACGGGCGAGATAGCCATGCTTTTTCATGTCCGCCAGAAAGTCCTCAATCCCTGCTAGCGACCGCGTATGGATTTTGATGAGATAAGACCATGGGCCGGTTACGTGATGACACTCCGCGATAGCAACATGTGCGGCCGCATAACTGCGGAACGCAGCCTCATCGGCTTGAGGCGCAAGGGCAATCCAGACAAAGGCAAGAATCGGCAAATCCAGCAAATGCGGATCTGCATCAACAGTCGTGCGGCGGATCGCGCCGCTTGCGGTTAGACGGCGAATACGTTCATTGACGGCCGATGTAGACAGCCCCACCGCGCTACTAACATCTGCCAGAGAGCGCCGTGCGTCTTTCGCCAGAAATCCGATTATTTTGCGGTCAATATCATCCATAACCACATTATTTATTGTTTAAGTATATTTTTCAATAAAATTTTCTTAACGAGGCGTGATTCGCGTGACTGCGATCATAGAGATGAGAAGAGCCTCAAGGCTAGCCCTACGGTGCATGCCGCGTGGACGCACTGCTCAAGAACTCGAAGACTCCGGAAAAGGAAAAACTTGAACTGGCGTTGTTGGCCGCTTGAGGAGATTGGGCTCGAAGCAACACTGGCGTAGCTGAATGCCGTAGCCACTGAGTTATAACTAAGCAGCTTTGATCTGAGGCATAAGGTGGCCACCGCCCGAAAAGCAAAAAACCGCTATCGGCCAAGGCTGATAACGGTTTTCTGAGATTTGGTTGCGGGGGCAGGATTTGTCCGTTATCTACCTTTCAGGATAAGTTAACGCAAGACTAACTTCGGCACATGAGGCAGCACGGCGCTCGTTTCCTCGCGGAAATTCTGAGTGGCTGGGAAAAATGCACTAAAATTCTTTACATTATTGCTTTCTTAAACGAGATAAAAATTAATATCCGACGTATTACGCCAGAGCAACAAGTCTTCTTGCGCAATGCCGCCTTCAATTATGGCGGCATCATTTGGCGAGCAGCCCTTAGTATTTTGCTAGTTCCCGTCTATGTGCGGCATCTCCCCTCCGAACAGTGGGGGGTAGTTGCCTTCTGTATGGCCCTTCAAAGTTTTCTTACGCTGGTCGACGCGGGACTAGCCCAAATCCTTCCGAGAGATATTGCACGCGCTGGCGCCTCAGCAAACTTATGCGCGAACACATTCGCGAAATTTTCTCGAATGTATTTTTTCTTAGCTTGCTTAGTATTTGGCCTCGGCCAAATTTCTATTCCGTGGCTTACGTCCAGCTGGCTAAAATTGGATGGCATCGCGCCATCGGACCTAGCATTTACACTGCGGCTGGCTTTCGTATTGTTTTTCTTTCAGTTTTGGAACACAGTTCACCTAGGCTACTGGAACGGGATGCAGCAACAGCACCGCTCCAATATCAGCCAAGTCGTTTTTGCGACCCTTAAGCATGGCGGCGCATTGCTGATGGTGCTCCTCTGGTCGCCCAGTGCTGATTCTTATTTGATCGCTTTCTCATCCGGTGCGGCTATTGAATGGTTATGCAACCGCAGGCTAATCGCGAACCACCTACCCCATCCCCCTTACAAGCCAACCTTCTCTGAACTATATGCGACCGCGCGCTCCACTGTGACGCTTTCTCTCGGAGTGCTATTAGGCATTTTGGTCTCTCAGCTGGACAAATTACTATTGCCAGGGATTGTGTCAATTGACAATTATGGTCGATATGCGGCCGTAGCCGGGCTTGGCTTGGCCTTCCTTCAGTTCCAATCTCCTGTCGTCAGTGCGCTATATCCTCGTCTTGCCAAGGAACTGCCGGTCGGCGCAACGAAATCTCTACATACGCTGGTTCTCGCGCTCATAGCAACCAATATATTGCCCTGTCTAATAGCTGCAGCTACCGCGAGCTGGTTGCTTCGCCTCTGGATTCACTCTCCCATCATCGTTAGTATCGGCACCCTACCGCTGCAACTGATTCTTCTTTCGATTGCAGTAAATTCCGCCTATCAGATTTTTTATCAGCAAATTCTCGTTTTTGGAGATGGGCGCTACGTAATGTGCATCAATGCATGCAACGTCATCGTTGTTGCTGTATTCATTGCTTTCACGGCCCCTCATCTAGGTATCGTCGCTGGGGGCGCTGGCTGGCTGCTTGGCGCTTGCGTGCAACTGACAGCAGGACTGATCTGGGTTTTCTTCCGCAAGCCGAGAATGATAAAGACCAAAAGCGTCAGTTAACTTCTTAAAACACGAATGCCCTTCCCTAAACGAACATCAGATCAGATCTTTTGGTCCGGCACAGTCTTGTATCTTGTTCTCGGCATGACTGTTGGAATATTCACCCAACTCCACTTCACTGAGGCACTTCATCTAGGTATTGCGGTGACAGATGTTTCAGCACTCGCTCATTCGTTAAGTGAAGTCTATGACCTGAATACATTTCTATACATCAAGCGCTATGATCTCGGCGGATTGATGCTGCTATATGCCCCTGGCTATCGTATAAGCCCTTCATTTTATCCAACAATTAACGTCCTTCTGTTCAGTGGTTCAGCGCTTATATACAAGCGATTAATTGTTGATCGGCTTTCCGATGGAGGCAGCCTTAAAATAGCTATGCTAGGCCTCCTCGGTAATCCTTTCTTTCTACTGAATATGGCGGGCCCGAATAAGGAACTTCCCCTCCTGCTGCTGACATTGCTGTTGGCATTTAATCTGACGAACAAAGGTAAGGGTTGGTTCTGGCAATGCATCCTGATAGCAGGCCTCGCAGCCTTTTTCCGGGATGGGTACGGCATATTGCTGATGGTCTTCGTATTCGTGTATTACGTCGCCCACATCCCGAGATGGCGGCTTCCGATACACGCGAGAGTAATTTCTATATGCTTGGCGATCTCTGCAGGTGCGGCTGTGTTCTCGCACCCGTTAGGCGAGTGGCTACCATTTGTGCGACGAAATCTGAGCGTGGCCGGCGTTCTTCCTCATGGCGCAGCCGCCGGCGAAGCTGACATCGCCACCACATGGCTTGATATCGTAATGGTCTTTGTGCAATGGGGACGACACCTCGTGTTGAACGCCACCAGTCTCGCATTGTTCCCAATGCTTTCCCAGCAGAACGGCTCCCTCTATTGGATCGGTGTCGGCTACACCATTTTCGGGTGTCTCAATTTGGTGGCGTGCATCTGTGCCATCTTCACCCTCGCTTCGACGGTAAAGGCCAATGAGGACGTCGCCCAACAACTTGACGCTTTGGTACTGGCAAGGATTCTCTCTCTCATATGGCTAGGCTTGTTTGTACTGATGTCGGCTTCAGCCTATGTTCAACCACGTTATCAAATGACGATCTTGCCCATCGGCCTAGCGGTAGTTGCACTGCACACGCGCCATGTCCGTCGTGCGATTCTATGGATTCCGATTTTGCTTGTTCTTGGGTTTCTCGCATCACGCTATGCGCATGGAACCCTACCTCCACCGGTCCCATTTGATTTTTTCCCAGTAAATCCGTACATACCCAGATGATGATGGGTCTTTCTTCCTGTGAAAGAATGATCACGCGTGTAGAAGCAGAAATACGGTTTGAATATAACGGCAACCTTGGCCGAGAGATGAACCGCCCCGGATTTTGAGGAGGCTCTAACTCTTGAGAGAATAGAGCCATGAACAAGAAATCAAGCAAGTTTTCCCCTGAGGTACGAGAGCGTGCGGTGCGCTTGGTGCGTGAGCAGCGGGATGAGCATTCCTCCACGTGGTCTGCAGTCCAATCGATTGCGCCGATGATCGGCTGTACGCCTCAGACGCTGCTGGACTGGGTCAAACGCGCCGAGGTCGATAGCGGCGAGCGGGATGGCGTCAGCACGGCCGAGCGTGAGCGTATCAAGGCACTGGAGCGCGAGGTCAGGGAATTGCGCCGTGCCAACGAGATTCTCAAGACCGCGAGCGCTTTTTTCGCGCAGGCGGAGCTCGACCGCAAACTGAAGTCGTAAATACATATATCGATCGCTATCGGGATATCCACGGGGTCGAGCCGATCTGCAAGGTATTGCAGGTTGCCCCGTCAGCATATCGGCTTTATGCAGCGAGGCAGCGCAATCCTCAATTGTGCTGTGCTCGTAGCAAGCGTGATGCGGTACTGCGAGTTGAAATCAGCCGGGTGTGGCACGCCAACATGCGTGTGTACGGTGCTGACAAGGTGTGGCGACAGCTCAATCGTGAGGGCGTATCCATCGCACGTTGTACGGTAGAGCGGTTGATGCGCCAGCAAGGGCTTCAGGGAGCCCGGCGTGGTAAGCAACTTCGCACCACGCGTTCTGATCGCAAGGCAGCCTGCCCGTTGGACCGGGTCAATCGTCAGTTCAAGGCTGATCGTCCCAACCAGCTTTGGGTATCC
This sequence comes from Herbaspirillum sp. C7C8, assembly GCF_022627875.1. Classification (NCBI taxonomy): domain Bacteria; kingdom Pseudomonadati; phylum Pseudomonadota; class Betaproteobacteria; order Burkholderiales; family Oxalobacteraceae; genus Herbaspirillum; species Herbaspirillum sp. C7C8. The sequence continues at coordinate 70,438 of NZ_JABXGG010000006.1, read as the reverse complement.
GACTTTACCTACGTATCGACCTGGCAAGGCTGGCTGTATGTGGCCTTCGTCATCGACGTGTTTGCCCGTCGCATCGTTGGCTGGCGTGTCAGCAACAGCATGACGACGGACTTCGTGCTGGATGCGCTGGAGCAGGCGCTCTATGCTCGCCAGCCTGAAGGTAACGGTCGCCTGATCCATCATTCCGACAGGGGATCGCAATACGTCGGGATTCGCTACAGTGAACGCTTGGCCGAGGCAGGCATTGCGCCATCGGTTGGCAGCCGTGGCGACAGCTACGATAACGCCTTGGCCGAAACCATCAATGGCTTGTACAAAGCTGAATTGATTCATCGCCGTGGCCCCTGGAAAACCAGGGAATCCGTCGAACTGGCCACGCTCGAATGGGTGGCTTGGTTCAATCATCATCGACTGCTTGAATCCATCGGCTATATCCCTCCGGCAGAAGCTGAGGCAAACTACTACAGCCGGTTCGCCAGCAATACTGCGGTGTCGGCATAACTTAAACCAAATAGCCTCCGCGAATCTCGGGGCGGTTCAGTGCCGCTAAGCTGCGTCGGCTTGGACGAAATGTCAGGTCTCAGGCTACACATCTTCCAGATGCCGGCCCACAAACTCCTTGCTTAGTAACGAAGTTGTTGTTGCAAGCAGTCAGCGCCAGCGCCGAGAGCATCGCTACCACACATTTCTCCATAGTGCCTCCAAGAAAGCGGAAAAGTTGACGATCCACCAATAATACTAGCTCAACATTAATGAGAAAATCAGTGATCACCTTGGTGCAACAACATCAAATGTCGCAATTTCACTACCAACACACAATAGGATGTGCTGAGTGCAATAATCTGCACTCAGCATCTAATTACTAGAACAGTCCGACCGGTTCAATCAGCCGATCCCAGCTATAAATCAGAAGCTCGCCCCGACGAGCAGCCTTACCGCCGCCACCGACCGTGTAGTCAATGCTCAGCTCCTCCAGTTGGAAGCCCGAGAAAATCTCGCGAATCGTCGGGTGGTCGTTGATGCTGACGATAGCCTTACCCTGCAGCGACCGCATCATTGATGCCATTTTCTCGTACTCGCCAACCGGGAATGACACACCATAGCCCTCAGTCTCCAGGTAGGGCGGGTCCATGTAGAAGAAGGTATGGGGCCGGTCATAGCGATCAACGCACTTCGCCCAGTCGAGACGCTCGATCTGCGCTGCTGCCAAGCGCAAGTGCGCGGCCGACAGCATCTCCTCGATCCGGAGCAGGTTGACGGGAGGCGCCGTCGTGGCGGTGCCCCATGTCTGGCCCTCGACTTTTCCGCCGAAGCAATGCTGCTGCAGGTAGAAGAACCGGGCTGCACGCTGGATGTCCGTCAGGGTTTCTGGCGGCGTGTCCTGCAGCCACTTAAAAATCTCCCTGCTGGACAGGGACCACTTGAACTGGCGGACGAACTCCTCGAGGTGGTTCTGGACGACACGGTATAAATTGACCACGTCGCCGTTGACGTCGTTGATCACCTCGACCTTCGCCGGCGAGCGCAGGAAGTACAGCGCTGCACCGCCAGCAAACACTTCAACATAGCAGGTATGGACGGGGAAACGGGGGATGATGATGTCGGCCAGGCGGCGCTTGCCGCCGAGCCAAGGAATGATAGGGGATGGTGTTGCCACTGTGAACCTTTCTTGTTGTGGTAGACTCCTGCCCGCCTCGCGAGGCTGGTAGGGCCTTGCTTGATTCACTGCCAACTCAGTGGATTGAGGCCCGGTCCGGTTGCTCCAACAACCGGCCGGGCGCTCTACTCTTACTGCTGTCCTGCTTCGTTAATCACTTGCTCTGCACGGTGGTACTTGTCGATACAGGCGTTGAGATCCCGCACGATGTCATCGCCTTCGAGGGCGAAATCGAGAATTCGCCCAGCAGTCGCTGGCAGAAGGTCGGCTCGCGCTTCTCGATCCCCAGCGGCGGCAGCTTGGGCAGCGGCGGCTGCACTAGCCGCGTCGACGGCGACTGACAGGCGCACAGCACCAGTGCGTAACTCATCACGCAAAGCATCCATCCGTTTTTTTGCATCGTCTTTCTCCTTTTGAAGAGCGGCCGTCATATTGGCGAAGGCTTGCTGACCTCCGCGTTCAGCCTCTCGGTATCGTTCGGTGGCGCTGGCCAGGGCGATTGCATGCTCTTCGCTGACCTCCGCCGCCCTCCCCTCATCGAGCTGCGCCTGGCGGTGGCCACCCCACAGGTAGCCACCAATCAGGCCCACGCAGAGAGCCAGCAGCACAGCGCCGAGGACGGTCACCACGGTCTGAAGCCTGTTCATGGGATCACCTCCAGCGCACGCTCCCAGATGGTCTTGCGCTCAGCAAAACCGTTTGCGTCACCGATGGCCACCGTCTTCTTACCTCGGTTGACCAGGTCGCTCACGCCATCGATGTCGCCCGCGTCAGCCCACTTGGCCAGGCCATTAACCGACCAGAACCAGCCGGCAGCACGACAACCGTGGACCGGCTCACACAGCAGGCGCGGCTGCTCCACGCAATCCACGTGCAGTGCCAGCATCGCGGCCAGGTGATTGAGGTAGCCAGTGATCTGGATCGGACCATGTCCCTTCCAGAATCGGCCCGGCGTGCTGCCATACGCGGCCGCGATTCGGATCGCCTCCGGATTGGTGTTACCGAGATCCGCGCGGTTGTCATAGGCGGCGCCGCTGGCCAACTCCTCCATAAACCGGAACTGGCCAGACTCATGGCCGATCTGCGACAGAAAGGCGGCAACGCGCAGGCGCGTATCGATCCCGAATTCCTGCATGGCTGCATTGAGGGGCTCCAAAAACAACGATGCCCGCGTAGAAGCGGGCATGATGCGTTGGAGCTGGGCAAGCGTGAGGATCATCTTGGCTCTCCTAGATCAGTTGAGCGACGGTTGCGGTAAAGCCAACCACCGGCCAGCAGGCCGGCCACGCCGACGTTTGAGATCACCTCGGCCGGCTGCGGGCTGATGTAGCCGTACAGCGGCCCGGCAATCACCCCAAATGCACCCAAGGCAGAAATGACATACCACGCACGCACCAGGTGATTGCTGCGATGGTTCATTCGATTCAGCGCGAATACGCAATGCAGGAACAGCGCGAGGCTGGCCAGGACATTGACGACTAGCAGGTAGTCGGTAGAGAGCAGGATCTTGATCATTTGGACGGCTCCTGGTTGATGTTGCCCCCTCCGAATTTTGTGCGCATCCACCCCAGCGCCAGCGGGATCACCGTCTGAGAGCTGGCCCCGATCAGAAACCCGCTACAGAGCCTGGTCGCCTCCGAATACTTCCCGGACCAGGCGAACACGTCGGACTGGATAGCCCAGGCGTGCAGCATGGGACCGACGTAGCCCCCCATGAGCGCACTGGTAATCAAGATCATCACGGCGCGAGGGCGAGATACTGGTGGCAGGCTTGAGAGCATGGCCAGGCCACCGGCCAGCCCTGCCAGCAGCATCTCGTACTGCAGTCCCAGGAATGACCCTGTAATGGTGATGGTGCCGACGGCAAACGCCCCCGAGCCGGCGCCGATCACTGCCCCTGTTGTTGGTTCTGGCATCTATGTCCCCAAATGAAAAGCCCGCACAAAGCGGGCATAAAAAAGCCGCCCGAAGGCGGCATGCTCTTAAGACTTTCTCATTTTCAATATCGGCTAATCGCACATGTCTCCACTTTCACGGAATCAGTGCCCCGTTTCCGCCGCAGCCACCCTCTATAGGCGGCCAGCATAGGCAGCTCGACATAGCGATACGCGACTACACCAACAGCAACTGAGATGAGCACTGCCACACTTGCCGCAGCAAGCGATCCCGAAGGCAGTAGGATCGGCCAGCGCGCAGCAACGGCCTGGATGATTACCAAGACGATTCCATGGGTTAAATAAATGGAGTAGGACGCAGCCCCCAAAAGCAGCGGCAACCGCGCCGAGATACGTACGCCTGCCTCGTGCGCTATCAGCGCGACGAGCAACACACACTCCGGGATTACACTTCCAATAAAGTGCCCAAAAAGCGGAACCTTTTGAAGTATCGGCGCCAGAACTGAAGGTGCCAAATGCCATCTAAAGAAGGCCAAGCTGAACAGAACAACGGCCATATTTACCCATCGTTTCGGAAGGGGACGGTCACGCAACAAATACTGCCAGATATAGAAAATCACTATCCCCGAGGCAAACGAGTTCGTGTAGTTGCCAACATAGGGGCGAAGGAAGAGGGGAATCTCTATCAATCGCCCCACCATCTCCGCACCCATGATCGCCACGATGACCAGCAACGGTGCCCATTTTTGGGTCAGCACCAAGCAGATGGCAAAAAGCAGATACAGAATAATTTCGATATTGAGCGTCCAGCCGACACCCAGCACAGGAAGAATTCCTCCATCGCTGTTCGTGTAAGGAATGAACAATAAGCTCTTCATCAGATGAAAGACTTCTTCACTGCCCGCCCACCTGATTAGGCACAAAAGCCCGCTCACCACCAAAATGGCGGGGAGCGCCAGCCAAAGATACTGCAGTATCAATTCGTCACTACACACCTTGCGACGGAAAGAGCGAAACAATGTCACGCCGCAGGCGATGAGAACACCAAATACCGCTAATAGCATCAAATGATGCCCTGATCTAAATGCTCCCGTAATCTCCGGAATGGCAAATCTCAAGTAGAGAACCAGAACCAACGCTGACGTAGCACACCAATACATAGGAGCGATACGAATCACTCGGTTCAGCATGAAGCCCTCGGCACCTTTCCGAGACACATAAGCCATCATGAATCCGCTCAAGCAGAAGAAGATAGCTACTCCACCGAACTCGGTGTGAATGCCGTTGAAAAAATATCCGGTGTGATAGAGGACGACCGCAATCGAAGCAAACGCGCGAAGCAACTGAAGATTAGATAACATTTCCCGCTAGTTGTAATTTTTTAGTTACGCAATCTTAACACCTAGCGAGATTTACGATTACTCAATGATACGTAACTCAATCATCTTGTCTATCAAGCCATGAGGGAACTGGACCACCGCCGTCATAAATCAACACCTCCCCACCAACCTCCACAGGGGTGTTGACCGCGTATTCGCGGTACTCCTCCACTCCTTCGGCTGTTACCGAGCGATAGAACAGCAGATCACGGCGATGATCCTCCACCAGTTGCCATCCGTTCTCGACGAATCGCGCAACGTATCCTTGCTGCGCCGCTGGCGGCTCATCAATCAGCGCTCCGTAGGGAATATTGAAATCACCCGGCTGCAGGGGCAGCTCGAAAGCCTCGGTCGGGTACAGAAAGAATCCCTGCGGATCTGCCTGATATACGGTTATCAAACTCATTGCTTACCTTTCAGAAAATTGCCACTGGGCGCAGTGATCGGCAGAAGACGCAGATCAAATATGGATGACAGGATTGAACGCGGTGTGCTTTGGCGCGGTTTCGGCCGTCCCTGTCGCTCCGGTGCTCCCGGTACCAGTCGGCGCACCGCCAGACGAATATTGGCCGCCGACAAGGCCCGCAACCCCACCGCCGTGAATATGCGACTTCAGGGTGTCCGCCTTGTACGAGCCGAGCGCCCTTGCATTAGCGGTATCTGCGTCCGTACCCGTATAGCGGCGGAAGATGTTGCGCAGATCCGGCACGCGGAAGCTGGTCGCATCAACGTCCACGAAGTAAAAAGCGCCGATGTTCGCTGTCCAGACTGCTTGGGTAACTACCAGCCCGTTTTCCTGAGCGAAGCCCCAGAGCGCTGCATAGGCGGTCTTGTTGAGCACGCCGCCCACGGCGCTGACCTCGGAAGCCAGCGGCGCGATGGTGTGACCGTCCATCGGACGCCCACACAGCGGACTGCGATAGCCGGTGAAATACGCGCTACTGGACCAGCGCCAGACCTCTGCAACCTCCGACACGAGGATCGGCCCGACGTCCTCGGTCGGCAGGTTTGCCACGGAGTAGGCCAACACCCCGGCGCTCTGTTCGATCAGCTTCTGAATCGCCAGGAGAAGCTGGTTCGTCTTGGTCTCGTCAGGCTCCTGGCCACCCGCAGCCTGAACAGCCAAGATCTCGTCGGTAACATCATTCCCCCACGCAGAAGGAATCAGCGAGCCTTGCTGGCCAGTCTGCTCGTTCTCGTCGATAAATTTGCCGTTGACCAGGCCGACGCCGGCAACCGATTTCGGATAATCCATTTCTTTCCCTTTATTCGTATTCGAAGAACACCACCGTGAAGGGTGGCGCCCAGCGCTTAATGACACATTCGACCGCCTCACTGGGATTCGCACCGAAGCGTTCGCCCCACAGCGCAACACCAAAGCGCCGTCCGCCGGCATGGCGCTGCCCCAGTTTGATCGTCCAGATGAATTGCGCCGCCCACGTTCCAAATCGGGCCTTACCAAAGCGAGACCGACCAAACCGGGGCGCACGCCATTCGACGGCCGTTGCATCGGGATAGCCAAGCCCCTGGGCCAGGCCCACGAAATAGGGCAGATCCTGCGCCCCCTGCGCCAGATGCCGCCGCAGCACAGCGGCCTTACGCTGCCCGAAGCTCGGATCATCTGGGAGACACTCGTCGGGCAGGCCCATGACCGCCTCCCAGTCGGGCAATAACTCTTTCATCGTCGGCGGGAACAGCTCGGCCAGCAGTGCGTCGCCTCGCGCATCGATGCGCGCAAATTCGGGCACCATACCTTGCAGAACCTGATCCACCTCGGCGCCGTAGAACTCTCGGTCCCACGCAGGACCAGGCGGGAGCAGCTGCCGCATCTGCTCCAGATAGTCCGCTTCGGTCATAGCCATGCGATGCCTCCGAAGGTCGCGATCTCATTGCGTAGCACCGTGACGCTTTCCGCTGGGACCACCATTTCGTGATCCTCCTCTCCAACGGCTCCGCTGATGGCTTCATCCTGGTGACTGCGCGGCAATGTCACACCCAGCGATGCTTCCGCCAGAATCAATGCCTGCAATGCCGCTGTCACCGCAGCACGCACCGGGCCAGTATCCGGCGTGAGCCTGATCTGGTAATTGACGGGCTTTGGCGTAGGCGTCAGCACGTACAACTCACCGGTGGCGTGCCGCCTCTTGTCGATGTAATCAAACACTGCCGCGCGAAACGCTTCGTTGGGGAACGGATCATCATCGCCATCGCACATGATGAACACCGCCACCGTACCGGGGCCCACCCAGTTGCGCCGCGTCCAGGCTCTGGTCACACCGGGATATTCCAGCGCCCAGGTCTCATAGTCATCGGCAGAGCCACCCTGCGGGACGATGCGATAGGTACGCAGCACCGCCGCGCGCAGTTGCTCAAGCGTCTCCTGGTCGACGCCACCGGTCATGCCGGCGGCCACGACCGCGGCTTCATCACTCACACCCAACACCGGAGACACCGCCGTCAGCTTGGTCCCGCCATCAAGATTACCTGCCACACCCGCAGTCACCGCCCGGATTGGAACAAGCGTCACACCATTGATAATCGTGTCTGCGGTCACGACCACTTGGCTCCGATCCGGCGCCTGGTAGAGCGAGCCAGCATCAATCGGTGCATCGGTCTGCCCTTCGCACTCCATGAATCCAGTCGCGTAGGTCGCGGCCCGGTACCCACGACCGAGCCGCCATTGCGCATAGCGAAGAAGCATGTCCTCATCGCACTTGTCCGGCAGACTCTGCGCGGCAATGTAATCCTGGTGCTGGTAGAGGCCAGCAGCCACACCGCTATGCGCGCGGGCCAGCACTTCGGCATCCGTCCGGCGAAGTGCGCCGGACGAGGTAGCGGGCACCAGATCTCCCCTCACCCGCTTAATCAAGGCCACAAGGCCCGGAATACTAAACGGCATTGATTACCCTCCAAAAATCATCGATTTCGATCTGTAGCGGCTCGTCATCCAATAGATCAATAACCGCGTTCATCGTCACGCCGTCGGTATCCGTCCGAGCAACCGTCACCGTCACCTTGCTCGCATGGCCATCGGAGACGAACCAGGCCAGCGCCTCTTCGCCGAATGCGACTGCGTCTTGAAGTGTCTCGTCCGTGATGGATCGGCGCTGCAGCAGCCACACACGGGAGCCGATCTTGTCATCGGTGACTGTGGGGTAACTATCCCCCCACCAACCGAGCGGATCGGCACCGTCGTTCGGATCAGAAGGATCTGCACGTCGCCAACTGAAGAGGCTAATGATCGCTGCACGCCACAGGACGGCGCGGCGGTCATCCTCAGAAAGAGTCAGGATCATCCGCCACCTCCTGCCTGCGGCAGACTTGTCTGCGGGCCGTCGTGCTCTTGGTGGAAGTGCTTGCCCATCGGGATGCCATCCACGACCACCTCGGGCATCTCCATCGGCCCGGTCGATTCAGCTGTCCCCGAGGCATCGAGCTTGTAATCACCCGTGGCGATGCTGACCGCCTCCTCGGCGACCACCTCGTAGCGCTTCGCCTTGACCCGATAGACATCGCACTCGACCTCGATAATGCGCCCCTGCCTCAGCACGATCCGTGCACCTTCGTTCGTATAGATGGCCACCTCGCCGGCCTTCAGGTCGGTCGGGCGGTAACGCTTGTCGCTCGGCATGATGACGGCCGCATGAGAGCGGTCTCCATCAAAGAACAGGGCGAGACCGCCCGCACCGACAAGAGGGATGGAGGTGATGCCGTACTGCTCGAACAACTCCACATCATCCTTACCCTCGCCGGACAGAATGCTGACTTGCACGCGCTGGCGGCGCTGACCAGGCTTGGTTAACATCACCGTGCACCTGGCGATTGGACTGTCGTTGCTCATGAATTCCTTTCCCAATCCGCAGGCAGCAAGTATTCGAAGCCATCTTTCGATTTCTTCAATTTCATGCGCTTGCGTTTGTCATTTGGTTCTGGCTCGAAACCATCCGGCGGCGCGACTTTCAAAACCGCTGTTGTACCGGCAGAGCGGGAACGCTTGTAGCTGACTTCCGAAATCAGCATGTCGCGGTCAAAGCCGATCAGCGGATCGACCACAGACACCACCATATTCGGCACCCACAGCGCGCCATTGGACTGGTACCAGCCCTGCACTGCATAGGTTGTTTCGAGCGCACGACTGATTCGGCTTTCTCGTTCCCAGTCTGCCCGCCACTGAGCCAGCTCGTTGGTGATCTGGCCAGATTCCCGAATAACCAGGCGCCGATGGCGAGACACACGGGTATCAACGGATGAGGCAGCCACTTGTGCGCTGTTCTCCTCATCATCGTCATCATCATTGCCAGACTGCTGCCCCTTGGTCACGTATTCAGAAAACACGTTCGAGAAATCAAGATCCGACTCCCCGGACAAGATGTTTTCCCGATAGACCAGTCGGTCATGTGCACGTCCGGCACTCCCTGGCCTGGCCATCACCATCCGGCCGCGTCCGTCGTCCATGGCCAGCAACCGCGACAGAGTGAGCAAGCGATCCAGCGATTCGAAAACTGTCTCGCCGGGCTTCACGGTATGGTCCTTAACCATGGTGCTGTCACCAGCCTCATTGATGACCGTGATCCCGTAGGGCTTCACCAAGGCGCGCGCAATATGCTCAATGGTTTGGTTGCGCCACTGTCCGGGCTTGTCATCCGGGCAGCAGTCCACCAAATCTGCCGGGCGGGAGCGCCCCTTAATCGACAGCGATATCGATTTAGCGTCATATCGAATCGGAGTACCAAAGACATAGCCAGTCAGGATCAAATGGCTGTCAATGCGTACCTCGCATCGGTCGCCCTGCCGGACCCGCACTTCACCCCGCTGGTTCTCCGGCCAATCCCAGGTCACCGTCAAAGTGAAGTCGCGCGCCAAGCGCAAGACTCCCGCACCGATATCCACGTCCAGCCAGCCGGCGTAGTCCTGCCCATTGACGTTCAAAGTGACGATTTCTCGATCTGCCATTTATGTCCTCGCCACTTGCAACTCGACCGCCGGAACAAATCCGGCATGCCGGATTCGGTTCCGGGACACGATTTCCGTCCCGCGCGATGCGTCTGCGTATAGTCGATAGGCGAGCACCAGCGCCGGCACAGTAGCGCTTGGTGTCTCAGTACGCAGCCTGACACCCGCACGCGCTACCGCCGAGAGATGAGCATTCACCGCCTGCCGCGCGGCGTTGAGCGTCTCGTAGTGCCCCAGCGGCGAATACAGGGCGTACTGGAAGACGGCTTCGGCCAGGTCATCCCTGGCGGCCACGATGTCATCAGCGACCGGTACCTCTTCCGCTGTCGTGATCGTGGCCGCCTGCATATCCAGGCTGGGCGTTGCACTTCCCGAGACGGACGGCGCCGGGATCGGCACAGCTGCTGCATCAAGCATGCCGTTGTAGGTCGCCGCGTCTTGCATCAGCGCCACCAGGGCCGACTGCACACCCTGCGCATCCTGACCACCCGAGACCGGCGCCTGGGCCAGCGAAGTGATCGCCGCTCCACTGCTCGACACCGAACTACTGGAGCTACTGAAACTGCTGAAGGGCCGTTCCAGGTCAGCCAGGGTCGAGAAGACCGTCGCACCAAAGGAGGACGGCGCACTCAAGAGCGAATCCACCATGGCGCCAGTGGAGGAAAAGAGCGAGGAAAGCGGCTTGACGTAGTTATTGACCGCTCCGTACACGGCCGCCACGTTCGCCTGGATGGCCCCCACCTTCACCCTGGCCATGTTCACCGCCGCCATCGCCTCGGCGAACCGAGTGAGCGCTGAGTCCTTGACCGATGTTGCAGACGTCTGCACTTGCTGAGCCGTGTTCGCCGTCGCGACGGGAAACCCGAGTTCGCCACCTTCCACAAAGACCAGCTCGAAGCGAACGACACCACCCTCATCCCAGCTGTGGCTGGCGGTACAGTCGCCGGTGGCCGTGACCTTCATCCGCCCGTACCAGGGATGGATCAACTCCCCCTCCCCTGGCTTGTTCAGTTCTGCCAGTAAGGCGTCTCGCTCTTCCAGGCAGGCCGGGCCAATCACGAAGGCGACAAAGCGAATAGTCCTCGTCTTGCTCCCCATGTCCTCCACGCGCGGCTTATCTCTGCCGGGATACTCGAAGACCACCACATCCCGGCCAACCGGCGAGGTCTCGGTATTGACACGGAAGGGGACGCCTCGGAAGGAGGCCGGCTTGAGCCGCTTTTTCCAATCACTCATCAGTTCCGTCCCAATGTTCTGTAGCCTACCTTCGGCGTGATGTTCAAGCCCGGCTGGTTGGACTGCCCCGCATCGACTCGCATGCCGGGCTGCGCATCATCAAAGCGCACCACCAGTTCACCGCGCAGGTTCGCTGTTGCCCCTGCACGACCGGCGCCGGCGATCAGCTGCTGGCGCCACCCAGCGGGACCGCCACTTGGCGTAGAACTCGCATCGCCCGAAACGCCCCGACCTGCACCAGCTACACTCGGGAAGACACCAGGTACACCCGAGTTTCCTGCCCCACCAAAGCCGCTGGCTACGGCGGGCACCTTGCGGCTAAACACGAAATTGAAGCCGTCAATCAACGGCTGCACATAGGGGCGGATGCGATCCCACATCTTGCTGAACCAATCGACGATGGGCTCCCAATTCTTGATGATCATGCCCAGCGGCGTGAAGCTGAACACCGTCTTGATGAACTCCCATCCCGCAGCGAAGCCGGATTTGACGACATCCCACATTTGACTGAAGAACGGCCCGACCGAGCGCCAATTCGCGATCAGGAAGCCGGCCGCCAATGCGATGAGGCGCACGGCAATGCCGATAGGCGTCAGGTTCGAGACGGCCAGGAACAGCTTCGTCGCCATGGTGGCACCCAACACCGCAATACGCAGACCGACGAAGCCGACCGCAGCCCCGACCAGACCCTTGATCAACCAGGGATTGGCTGCGGCCATCGAGGCGATTCCGTCTGTGATCGGCCCGGCCACCGCCAGCAAGCTATTGAGCGGCGGTAGCAACACGTTACCGACGTTGACACCCAGCGCGATCACGCGGTTGGTGAACAACTGGACGTTGTTGGCCGTGGTCGCCGCTCGCGCTGCATACTCCTGATTCATGGAGTTGGCAAACTTCGTCGCGTCCGTGACCTTGCCCAGGTTCTCCTTCAGCTTGTCCAGGTTCGTCAACATCGGCGCAATCGCCTCAATCGACTCCCGACCGAAGAGCTGTTGCAGCACCGATGCCTGCTTGGGCTTATCGACCTTGCTCACCGCCGTCAGCACGCGCAGCATCGTGCCCTGGGCATCCTTCTGCATGTCGACCGCCAGCTTCTTGGCATCGAGCCGCAGTGCTTTGAAGGTCTGCTGCTGTTGCTTGGTGGCCGAGGCCCCGGCCGTCAAGGTCAGGAAGAAATTCTTCATGCCGGTGGCGGCGACATCCTCCTGGATACCCACGCCAGCCAGCGTTGCGCCCATGGCGGCGATCTGGCCCGAGGCCAGCCCGGCCACCTCGGCCAGCGGGCCGATACGCGTCACGATGGCCGAGATCTGCTTGGCCTTCGCGGGACCGGTGTTGCCGAGATAGTTGATCTTGTCGGACAGCGCGACGACTTCATCCTGCGTCATCCGGAAGGAGGTGCGCCACTTCGCCATCATCTCGCCGGCCTCGCTGGCGCTCTGATCAAAGGCCACACCCATCTTGACCGCATCCTCGGCGAAGCGCGGCAGCTCACTGCGGTCAAAGCCGGCCTGCCCACCGGCCGCCACGATAGCCGCAATATCCTTCGCAGCCATCGGCAAGCGCCGGGACATCTGCAGCACGTCCTGGTTCATCTGCTTGAACTGGGCCGGCGTATCGAAGTTGACGACCTTCTTGACGTCGGCCATGGCCGATTCAAAGTCGATAGCCGACTTCGTGGCAGCAACCATCGTGGCCGCAAAGGCCCCGCCCTGTACCAGCTCGCCCAGCGAGATCTTCTCGCCCAGGCTGCTCGACGTCAGTTGCTTCCGAAACGATGCAACGTTCTTCCGGATGCCGGCCAGCGTCGGAGACAGCTTGTCGACGCCAGTGATCAGCGCCTTCAATTGAAATTTATCTGCCATCCCTATCTCTCATTTGCTCAATACGCCAGGCCTGAGACCGATGCTCCATCAAATGGGATATCGTTCGATCCAGCTCGATCTCAGGATCGACTTGCCAGAACCACGCACACTCGTAAGCGATATCGATCAGCTCGCTGTCGTCTCGGAAGTCCCACCCAAGAAAAAACCGGCGACCGCCCAATACAGGGAATTGAGCTCACGCGCCGACAGTTCGTCCAGCGATTCCTGTTCCTTGCCCGAGCAGTGCAGCAGGTACTTGGAAGCCGCGTCCGTGTTGATGGTCATGGAGCCATCCGGGGAGACCCAATAGGGCAAAGCCTTGATCTCCCGCGTGAACTTGCCTGTAGGCTCCTTCAGCTCGAACGACAACTGCACCTCGTCCTCGCTCTCCTGGCCGAGGAAGAAGCCCACGACTTCCCAGTACAACTGGTTGCGGTCCACGGCTGCCAGCTGGTCGACCGAGGATTGCGGAATGGCAGCGCAAGCCACCAGCAGCCGGGACGCTGCCTCGGTATTGATCGCCATGGATTCGTCGCGAGCCATCCAGTACGGCAAGGCGCGGGCTGCGCGGATCTGCGGACCGGTCGGCGACTTCAGGGTGATCTCGGTGAGCTCCTGGCCATGGGCCATGATGGGCTTGGAGAGCTTCATTGCCAGGTCCCCTTGATGCCATGGAATTCGAGGCCGGCCTTTGCGTCATCGCCCGAGGTGGTCGGGTCGCCCACCAGGTAAGCACCGGTCAGCACGTAGGTGCGCCCGTTCTTGAATTCGCAGGTCACCGTCATGTTCGTGCCCTCGGCCAGCTTGGCGCGCGGGAAGTTCGGCGTATCGACGGCGTCGCACTTGATGTAGGGCGTGCGCTCCTTCTCCGAGAAGTAGCCCGGCACTACCGTCTCGCGGGTGGTATCCGTGAGGGGAGCCTCGCAGCCGCCGCTGACGACGAGTTGGTCACCATCCACCTTGATGTAGCAATCGCCTGCTGTTTTTTGTCCCATAGGATTCTCCAAATAAAACGGCCCGGACTAGCCGGGCCGATAAGGGTTGATCGAGGATGCTTATGCCGTTTCCGCGTACTGCAGGCGGAACTGGTTGAGCAGCGCGAAGATACGCAGCTGGTTCACGTAGTCGGGCGGGAACAGCACATTGAGGCGGCTCGGATTGTTTGCATCACGCTCCACGATCAGATACTTGGCAAACAAGGCCGAGTTCTCGACCAGGCCGGCCGTCTCCATGCGCTGATACTCCCCGATGAGCTCATTGCGGATCACCGAGGGCGTCACGATGGCATCCCCCGGCCCATACTTGGTGCCGTCATCGGCCAGCTTGTGGCGTCCGTACTTGCTGGTAATGATCGACTGCAGCCGACGCATGACGGCGCCACTGATGTGCATCGTTTCCGAGTCGTAGTACGAATCGTCGGGCTGACCGTAGCTGTTGCGCTGGTAGGTGGTACGCGCACGCTCAATCTGGACCGACGAGCCGGAATACTTCTGCGTCGCAATGCCATTCTTCAGCAGCGCGCTGCGCTCCACATAGATGAAGCGCTCACCCGACGGCGCGGGCGTGGAACCGACCAGTTCACCGGTTTGTGTGGGACGCGCCGGATCGGCCGAGATGAACACCGCCTGACGAGCCGTGTAGGCGGCCACGTCATCCCAGATCGGATCAGGCTTGGTCGGCTCGAAGCCTTCGATGGTCATATGCGCATCGTTGCGGTCATTGCCAAATGCCGACAGCTCCCCCATCGTGCCACGGCGACCGGTATAGACATGGCCCCACAGCTGCTGGGCGTAGGACCAGCGCCCCGAGCTGTCATTCATCCAGTCCTTGAAATCGTCCAGGCTGGCCGCGTCGGAATACGGATGGCAGATGAATTCGAACGGCTCATCGCCCACCAGCGCCAGGAGCGACACCAGATCCGGAGAGCCGGCGCCACCCGTCAGGTTCGTCAGCGCGACGGTCAGGCCGGCCGGGGTCTTCTCGTTGGCCGAGGCGCCCTTGAAGTTCATTGCCAGGCGAATATCGTTGCCAGTATCGCCCCTCCAGCGGCACGTCAGCGTCACCTCACCCGCAGCTGCAACCGCTGTCACCGGCAGACTGGCCGCGTTGATGGCTGCGGCAATGGCCGCCGCGCTTTCTGCAGCGGTCTGACCAATCACCACCGTCGCGCGCACACGAGTCGCGCCCACGTAGAGATTGAGCACGCCGCCCTCCGTCGCAGCACCGCCGAACTCGACCTTGCCAGCGGCTGCAGTCCCGGTATCCACCTTCACCGGCAGCACCCACACCTCGCCGGCCGGATCGGACTTGCGCCACGCGGTGTACATGGAAGCGAGCATTGAGCCAGCGCCGCCCATGGCCACGGCATCACTGACGCGGGCCATCGGCTGGAGCTGGCTGGCCGGCAGCACCTGGTCATCGTTGACCTGGGCAATCAGCAGGCGGCGCAGTGTCGACGTTGCGCTGTTAGCCATGCTGTTATCCATCTCGCCGTAGAACAGCGGCACGTTGGCGTCTGCCGGCATATTGTTGAAGGGGACCGTCATTGCGACTCTCCTTCATTCGATGCGGACTTGGCTGCCGACTTGCCAGCAGGCTTTGCGGTACCAGCGTCATTGCTCTTCGCGATGACAGCGTCGCCGGAATTCACGGCGCGCACCCAGTAGGCGGTGCGCGGCACATTCCGGCCCTCGGCCGGAAGATCGTCGCCACGCGCGGGGTCATGGACAACACGTCCCTCGCCCGGCTTGACGAAAATGGAGCGGTCATTACTCACTTGGAAACTCCTGGTTAATGGTGATTTCAATACGCCCATCCGGGCCTGGATACTTCAGGTTTTTGTCCGCCATCGGGTCAATGGCGTCCAATTCGAACTTGATGCCTGTAATCGCTGGCAACTCATCTCGCACCACATCGCCCCAGGTCTCGGCCGGCCCCGTCGCATCTCCCCGGCCGAGCTGGAACTCGGTAAGAAAGGAGAAGCGATAGACGATGCGGGAACGGTTCTGCAGGATCAGCTGGCCGCCCACGAACTCAATGGGCTCGAAGTCCGGCATGGGCTTCCAGCCAACCAGCGCCAGCGACAGCAGAGTGCGCACCATATGGACGTCGTCAATGCGCTCCAGGTCCTGGCCATTCGGTGCATCCAGGACCACCACCACATCAAACTGATCGGTGACGTCTTGAGCGACCATGCTCTGGTACTTGTTGCGCTCGGCATCTGAATCACCGACGATCACATAGGCGCAGGGAGTAGCCAGCTTGGCGCTATCTTCCAGCGCCTCCCAATCGATACCGCCAAAGATGCGGCGCGCGAAGAAGGGCACGCGGTCGCGCAGCTGCGCGACAACGGGAGTCAGCTTCATAGGGGAATCCTTACTTGATATCGAGAGCCTTGGCGAAGGCCGACTGCAGTATCCTGCGCACCTCTTCACTGCGATCATTGAGCGCGTCGACCATATAGTTGCCGCGCGGCTCAACACGATTGCTTCCGCTGCCCTTTCCTTCGGCCTTGCGCTTGGCGCCCGGCTTGCGCCTGACGCCGTAATGCAGGAACGCCGGATAGAACTGCTTCATGTCCGAGGTCAGTTGAGGGGCCACTCGCACTAGGAAGCCCGAACGCGACACCTTGAGCTTGATGGAGCGCTGCAGACGTCCTGTTCGGCGACCGGGATAGGCGCCGGGCTGAGAGCGCGTCGACTTGGCGACCAGCTTGCGGGCGGCCTGCTGGACGGTGCGCCCCGACTGCCGCATGGCACGGCGGATCTCTTTCCTGTCGAAATCGATCTTCTTGTCGAAGCCGTCAAAGCCCCCGAAATGAAGATAGAAACCTTGATCTTTTGCCATATCAGAGCTCCTCGACTTCCAGCATCGTAAAACGTGGCGCACCGTTCATCGCCATAGAACGCCGCACCCGGTATACCTGGTCACCATGCACGATCTCGTGATCAGTGGTGATACCCAAGATCCGCCGCAGGAAGACCCGATGCGTTACCTTCTCCTCAATCTGCACACTTCCCGCATAGGTCGCCGCGCCCACCGGTTCGATCTTGGCCCAGCGAAGTCGGCTTTCCCCGAACGCATGGGCGAGCTCGGTATCAGCCAGCGGTAGATCCTGCCGGTGGCGGATCTCGATCCGGCGATTCAGTTCGCCGGCCGTCGGTTCATCGAGCGCCATCACACCCCCATACATTTGCGATACGGCTGCAGCAGGGACTGCGATCCGCGCGGTAACTCGAAGATGTCTCGCACCGCCACCACGTCCGAGCGGTGCTCGTAGAGATGGCCGAGGATCAGCAGGATCGCAGCCTGGATAGCAGAATTGACCACCATAGGTGCTTCGCCCGCTGTTTCAGCGGCCACGGCTTGCACCATCGCCTCATCCGATTCGAACACCTGGCGATTGAGAAACTCCACGGCCGTCGCTTCTGCTGCGCCCAGGTAGATCGCGATGCTGGCATCCTCATCGACCTCGTCTACCTTCAAGTGCTGCTTGGCCACATCGAGGGAAACGAGGGGCATGAATTAACCCTCCCCGCTGCCACCGGCGTCGGCGCCTGCGCCAGGGTCGGCACCTTCCTCCTTACCGGCAGGCGGTGCCTGCACACCGGTCGGGGCATCAGATCCTTGTGCAGACGTCTGCACGACATTGGCCGGCAGCGCGGCCTGGCTACCCGCATTCGCGCCATCCACTGGCACATTCGGCTTTGCCTCGGCTGCAGCTGCGGGGTTCTGCGGGCCACTGGCCGAAGCTGGCTCTTTTTTGGAACGGCTGGCACGAGCGGGAGCGGAGCTGCCTTTGGCGGGTACCGCAGGAGCCGCGGGCTCGCTCTCCACTCGCTTCACCAGGGACACCCGCTCCAACTCCGCAGCAACTGCTTCCGGGATCTCGACCACCTCCCCCTTGCGCAGATTGAGGCGACCGTGCATGAGCGACTGCCGCGCAATAACTTTCACATCCATGTGACTTCTCCTATACCGGCGCCCAGTGGCGCCGGCCTCAAGTTGTGATGGTGATCAGCGCCGATCAGGCCGCTTCCGGCGTCAGGTCGCCCTTGACGAAGGCCTCCGGGCGGTAATCCGCCAGGGCGAGACGCTCTTCGGCCAGGATCGTGACCAGATTCTTCACGAAGTCGTCTTCGTTCTGCGTGGCGATGGTGACGCTGGCCTGCTCGCGGTCGAAGATCTGTGCACCCATCTTGAAGGCGCCGACCAGGAACTCGTCAACGGTCATGGACTTGGTGGTGACCACCGGTCGACCCCACAGGCCCGGCTGCGCCGTAGACTGCGGATTGGCGAAGATGTAGGCCCCCGTGGAGTCCTTCTGCAGCTCAATGGCGGTCCAGTCGGCCGGGTTCAGCACGATACCAGTGGACGGATATTCCGCCAGCTCGGCCTGCAGCAGAGCCAGGCGCAGCACATCGATGCGCGTGGGATTGTTGATCACGATGGGCGCGACGTACTGGCTGGCCTGGGTATAGATGCCGTTCAGGTTGTTGCCCACACCGGAGCCCTTCAGCAACTGGGCTTCTTCGATCAGCGCCAGGCCATAGCGCAGGCGCGTATCGATGATCGACTGCAGCGCCGGGAAGTCGGACATGATTTCCGAGGATGCCTTGATGAAGTGCGCAATCTTGGCCACGACAGATTGCGCCTCGATCATGGTGATGCTCGATTCAGGCTTCTTCGTGGTTTCGTCCACCATGGCAGCATTGTTCACGAACCCGGTTTCCTTGATGTACTGGATCAGGTTCGAGGAGGTACGGCCAGGCGACAGCAAGTCGCGCACGGTGAGGCGCTGTTGCGGCAGAGTCACGATGCCCGCCAGGCGATCCGGCGCCACGGCTGCGCCGACGCTGTTGGCGGCGCTGGTGAGGGCCTTCACCTGGACGGTGATGCTCTTCTTGAAATTGCCTTCCTTGACGTACTCCTTCAGCTCATCGGACTCGACCACTTGGCCGCCGATGGATTTCAACTCGACCGATGCAGGGCCGGTGGCATGCTTGTCGAGCTTCTGCTCGGTCTCCTGGAGGCGCGCCTGCAATTCACCCTGCTTGACCAGCAGTTCGTCGACTTTCTTCTTCGTATCTTGCGAGAGCTCGCCTGCCCTCTCGGCTTCCTTCAGCGCCTTCTCGCCGACTTCCTTCACCTGGTCACCGATGCGCTTGAGCTCCTTCATGATCGGCTCGGGGTCGCCCTCGAACAGAATGCCACCGGTGCGCACCATGTAGATGAACAGATAGGCGTGCAGGAACTCGCCGGTATAGGTGATTGCTGCGGCCATCTTCTTGGAGATCGCCGCGTAGATTGCGCGAACTTGATTCATAGTTTTCCTCATGGATTGAAATTGAAGGCTTGCAGCGAAGCCAGGATGCCGCCGTCGGTGCCACCGGACTCACTCCGGTCAAGCAGGGTCTTCAGGCCGCGACTGGCGACAATCGTGGCCTGACTCTTCGAGAACCCTGCCTCACGCAAGATGTCCTCGAATTCGGAGAGGCTCGGCAGCTTCCCGCCATGCAGGCGGGACTTCACGCTGTCGATCAATGCCTCGGTGTTCATGGGGAAGGTCACTGCACTCACCTCCAGGAGATCGAGCTCCTTCAGCGAGCGGGTCCGCTCCTTCTCGTTCCAGCTGTCGTCCAGGACGTAGTAGCCGATGGACAGGCCCTTGACGATGCGGCGCTTCATCAGCGAATGCGCCTGTGCCGCCAGCGGAATATCGTCCTTGAGCAGGAAGCCCTTCACGCGCAGGCCGCGCTCATCTTCCTCCAGCTCGTCATAGCCGCCGATGGGCTGCGTTTCGTCGTGCTGCCACAGCAGCGGCAACGGATCGCCCGAGGCTTTCAGTCTGGCCAGGCTCTTGGTGAAGGCGCCCGGCAGCACGATGTCGCGGCCAAGGTCGACATTCCCGAAGATCGAGGCATAGCCACTGAAGGTGCCATCGTCCTTCACCTCGTCCGCAATGAAGGGCACGCGCTTGCGCGCCATAGTCTTAAAACTCATTGTTCTGTCACCTTGTCTTGTGAAAGCCAGGCATTGAGTGCCTGGCGAACTTGGGTGGCGCCATCGGCGCCCAGGCCCAGTTGATCGATAGGAAGCAGATTCGATTGCACGGTCAGTACATCGGCCTGGCCGCCATGGACTGGCAAGTTCTCCAAGCGTCGACACTCGTCGCGGGTCATGATCCCGTTCTGGACCATCTGGCTGTAGAAGGCAGCTCGCGCCTTGCTGTCGCCGCGCAGCAGACCTTCGAGCGAGATCTCCGCGTAGTAGCGGCGCTTCTCTTCCGGTCGGAGCAGATCCTTCCGGATGGCCTGCTCCAGCTTCACCGCCCAGGGCCGCATGGCAAGCGTCACTAACCAGGTCATCTTCTCTTCCAGGCCTGTGCCCCAGTTGCTGTCCTTACCGCCGTGACCGACCAGCGAAGGGTCTACCCGGTACCAGCGGCAGATCTCCTCGATGTTGAATTTGCGGGTCGACAGCAGCTCGGCGTCCTGCGGGTTCATCTTCAGCTGCTGAAACCCGGCCCCCTTCTCCATCACCATGACGCTGCCAGTCTTCTGCACCTTGTCGACGTGTTGACGGATATCCTCCCGCTGCTCGGGCTTCAGCACTGAGTCCATCATCACCAGGCCCGGCGACTTGAGACCATTGGTGAATGTCTCGGCGCTGGCCTTGTCCGCCGCCAGAGCTGCGCCGAACACATTGGCGCCGTAGGCAATCGGAGACAATCCGTCGACGCCATTCAAGGTGAAGGCCGGTACCTCCCACTGATTCCCCGGCGCAATGACCCGCGACGTACCGAGGATAGGATCGTTGTAGTGCCACTCGTACACGCCTGGCGCAATGCGGCGACGAGAGATGCACTCCGGTACCAGCGGAATCAGCGAGGTGATCGTGCGCCCCGCCATCCGCTTCTCGACCCTGGCCACCCCGTGCAGCAGCATGCTGGTCATGAAAACCTGCCAGAAGGTGGAGGCCGTCATGTCGGCATTGGGCTGGGTATGGATCAGGTAATACAGCTGGTGATCGCTGGCGGCGATAGGCGTGCCGTTCTTGTCCTTCTCATACAAGCCGAAGGGGAGCGTCGAGATCACCTCGGACAACAGGCGAACGCACGCCATCGCCGTGCTCAGCTGCAGGGTGGAGTTCACGGTCACGCGCTGGCCGGAGAAATTGTTCCCCAGCCAGCCCCGCCAGAACTCTCCGTCTGTCAGCTGGATCTCCCGACCAAGCCAGCCAGAGACGACCCCAACTACCGCAGACTTCACGCGGCGGGACCAGGTTTGCTTTTCTGTTTTCATGCAATGATCGGATTCTTCAAAAAGTCGTCAAGGTCGCCGGAGTCCTCGGGTTCGCCGAGCGTCCCGCCGACTGCCATAACTGCCGCCACCATGCCGTCTACGCGGCCAGTCGCCCTCTCCTTCGCAATCTTTCGATTGCCCGCCGGGTCAGTCAGCAGCACCGCGTTAGCAGCACACCAGGTCATCACAGGATTGCCGTCATGGCGCAGGCGCTGATCCAGCAGCATCCGCTCGAACTCATCGATGGCCGGCGCCATGTCCTTGAAGCCCTGCCCAAATGGCAGAAGGGGTGGCAATGCCACCCCTTCTCGGTTGATCAGATGCTGGAAGTCTTCCAGGCGCCAGCGATCACAATGGATCGCCCGCAAGTCGAATGATGCTGTCAGTGCAGCGGCCCGGTTGAGTACCGCCAGGCGGTCCACCGCCCGGCCGGGCAGCGCTTCCAGGTAACCAGCATCGCGCCAGACCAGATAAGGCACGCGATCCTTCTCGGCTTTCATGTGCAGCCCATCACCCGGTAACCAGAAATACGGAATGATCCGGGTGACCGGATCTTCGGGCGTGGGGTCCAGCGCCAGGACCAATGCCGTCAAGTCCTGCGTGCTGGATAGGTCGAGACCGGCCACACCGGCCCGGCCGTAGTACGCCTCGAGCGGCAGCTTCTCTTCCTCTTGGCAGGCAAACCACACATCGGCCGAGATCCACGGACTATCCGCCTCGGTCCACTGGCAGAAGTTCAGCCGGCGGACAATAGCCTCTTTCGAGGGCATGCCGCGCGCGTCGGTCACCTGCTCCCGTAGGTACTTCAGGCCAGGGATGCCCACCGATAGACTCGGATTCGCCTTTTCCCAGCAGCTCTCATCCTGGAACGGATCGTCACCAGGATCGAGCGAGCAAATGAAGGCGAAGAGGCTGTCGTTCTGTTCCGTTCCCGCCACGACCTTGCAGCCGTATTCGTGATAACTCCAGCAGACCGACCGCTTGTCGGTACCGGAATTGGTGATCATGAAGATCAGGGCCTGCTTCCGGCTCTTCGTGCCGGCCCGCATCATCTCGATCACCAGCGGCGACTTGTGCTCATGCACCTCATCGATCAGGGCCATGTGTGGCCGTGGGCCGGACTGCCCATCGTCCGCACTGATGGTGCGGAAGAAGCTGGACGTGGCGTGGTAAGCCAGGTTGAATTCCTTGCCCTTGCTGCCCGACGTCACCAGCCGTGCTGCCAACTGGGGCGACTGCTCATACATCGCGATGGCGTCCCGGAACAGAATCTGCGCCTGTTCCTTCTTGGTCGCCGCCGCGTACACCTCGGCGCGCTGCTCCCGGTCGGCGGTCAGGCCGAAGAGGCCGACGCCCGCCGCGAGCGGCGACTTGCCGCTGCCCTTGGCCGTCTCGATATAGGCCACGCGAAAGCGGCGCAGACCATCTGCACCCATCCAGCCGAACAAGCTGCCGACCACAAAGCACTGCCAGCTGAGCAGCAAGAACGGACTTCCCTCGAACGCGCCGCCATTCAGGCAGAGCACTTCCTCGAAGAAGGCAATGGCGTGATTGGCAGCCTTCAGATCCCAGCGCAGGCCGCGCTTCTTCCCTTCCTTCAGGTCGCGCAAGTGCCTCTTGCAGGCATTGCGCACGTCGGGGCCAGCCACCAGCGTGCCTTTAACAACAGCACGCGCATAGGCGGTCGCTCGATCAGTCGTTGAAGAACTTGTTCGCGGTTTCCTTGGGCTCATTGGGGAAGAGCTCCCCTTGAGGAGCATTGACGTTCAGGCGCATGCGCGCCGATGGGTTCAGGCCGAACGATGCGCCGGCTGTCCGCATGCGATCCTCGGCACGATTCGAGATCTGCATCCAGACGGACATTTGCTTGTAGCCACTGGGCGTCATCTCGGAAAAACCTTGCTCGCCCAGCTCGGTGATCTTCTCGCGGGCGCGCTTCCAGTCACCCCAGGCCTGGCAGTACACCGCCAGTTCGGCCCGGTCGACGCGGGACAACAGCCCCATCACCAACAGATCCGCGACGATGCGATTCCATTCTTCACGCGCATCGGCCGAGAGAAACTCGGGACATTCGGGCGGTGCAGCCGGCGCCACAACCGGACGGCCGGCGCCAGCCAGTTCAGCCGCGCTTTTTTTACTGCGATTGCCGCCAATCAGATGCAATGCTGCTGGCATCGGCTTGCGGCCAGAGTTGGAATTGCCAGCCATGCTGACCTCCTATGTCGAGATACCCCCCTCCCATATTTCCCGCTCTGACAAAAAACGGGAGGCGAGCGGTGTGGAAGAAGCGCGGCCGGAACTTTCGACCCGCCCCCTCCTACTTCTGTTCTGAAAATGCAATATTTAGGGGCAAAGGGAGTAACCCCAGGCGGGGCGCGCCTTCCCTGTGGTTTCCCTAGCCCTCAGCAACCGCCAGCGTGACGGCGCACCTAATGCGCCGTTGTTGCCCGGATGTGCGGCGAAATTCATTTCCGGTTCCAGTGATGGTTACGATCCAGAGGCAAACCAGATTCATCGCAGCCACGCATGACGCCGCTCTTCTCCATCTGCTGCTTGATTGAGTCATGGCATGGCTTACACAAGGACTGCAGGTTCTCGGGATCGTAAAACTTCGCTTCGTCTCCACGGTGTGGCTCGATGTGGTCAACGATGGTCGCGGCGGTCACGCGCTTCTGCTCTAAGCAGAAGCGACATAGCGGCGCCTTCTGCAACTGGTGGTGACGTAAGCGAAACCACTGCTTCGTGCCGTACAACCGCTTGTAATCGACCGCCATGCGTCTAACACACCAAATAAAAAAACCGCGACGATGCGCGGCGAAGCTTCCGACCCAGCCTTCAAAATCGGAAGAAGGAGAGTTTTGTAAACGGCCGGACCCGCAGAGCGTCGATGCTTGGCTAATCCTGGTGAGCGAACAACTGCTCGGCAAATTCGCCAGACACATCGATGTCGAGAGCGACCCTGACGCACGTGATGACAGCCTCGATCTGCCCGTCACTAGTGATGGGTCGTAGGTCAATACGGCTCACCCCAGGAACGACCGAGCCATCTGGCATGACCAGGCGCGTTCCCATGCCACTGCCATCGCTCACGATCTTGAGCATTGGAACCTTCGACGTTCCCATAAGCACCTCGAAAATGAAGAGCGCCGGCAAAGGCAGCTTCCGGGCCGGCGCGCTGATTCGGAAAGCTGAAAACAAAATGTCTAATGTTCGCTGCAGGTGGCCGCGCAAAGTGGCGGCCGCACCAATCATGCAGGCGAAAAAAAACCGCGCAACGGATGCTTGCGCGGTTTCGACGGACTTTTTACGTGTATCGGAAACGGACTATAAATTGCACCGATTTATGCAGTCAAGAGATTTCTGTGGAAAAGTTGCTTCTAACTTTCCTCCAACTCGGCCGACCGGATTCCGATGATGTCGCGGTAAGCAGCAAGCGCCTGGGCCTCAACCTGCTTCAGCCGCTCATGAATCTTGTTGCGCTGATTGTGTACGTTGCGAATCGGCACCTTAGCGCGATCTGCTGCATCCGTGATCGAGGTCTTCTTGTCAAAGTAGTTCTTGATGATGGCCTCGCGCACATGGCCGTGACTCAAACCACTGACGGCCGTCTGCGACCAATACCGCAGACCAGCAATTGCCTCGACCCACTCAGGCATCGCCCGATCACCGTGGCAGCATGGGCATTGATCATACTTCGGCGAGAAGCGTGCTGTCAGGCAGTGCCGGAACAACGGGTCCAACGTGGACAGCTTCTTACGAAGCAGGCCAGCCTGCGCAGCGCCGTCTACCGACACCAGGCCCTTGCCCGTACCGAGGGCCTTGATACCACCAAGCTTCGACATCGGCGACAGCGGATACTGCTGGCTCTGGTAGTTGAAGGCAAAGGTCAGCGCCTCATGCTCATTACGGAACAGGTCGTTGATATCGAGCCCGAATTTGTCGTTCATTTTTTCCTCGCTTGATGTTCACCGGACTTGCCCGGCCCAATTTGTAAATCACTTCCACCTTGGCTGCCGGTGTAATCCTCAGCGTAACGATTGCCTGCAGCGTCAATCCTGATTGCCCCAACCGCTGGAAGTAATGGCGTTCCGATCTGATGTCTTCCCTCGGCAGCGAAGAAGACCGGCTCACCGCGCACACCTCTTCGCAGCTGTTCATTGATCTCTGCCTCTCCGAATGCCTGCCGTAGAAGATCGATCCACGCGGCCACCGTTGGCATTGCCTCACGTGATTTCATCACTTGCCTTTCACTACCCTTCACACCGTTAACATGACTATCAACACGCTGAAACCCTTATGTTTATTGAGTTTGTTAACAGTATTAATAGTGTGAAGAGTAAATATTGATATCCAAGACGCAGTAACATTTTCCTCCCTCGCATGTGCGCGCACGCACACACATGAAGACACCTCAACAATCTGTTCATACTGTTCACACCGTTAACAAAGCCCCATTTCATGCAGCTTTCAGCGTGTTGATAGTTGTCAGCTATGTGAAGGGTTGACCGTTAACTCTTCCGGTTGGTCATACACGTGCCGATAGCGGCGAAGATCCTTCTCGAACATGTCGCACGCGTTCTTGACATAATCCTGCAGTGACTGATCTTCCTTCGGCTCACCCATGAGGTAGACAGTGCGCTGCTTGTATGCTTCGCCGAACTCATACTTCACTACCTGGTCACGCAACGCGGCCCCCGCGATCCGTTTGACCTCCGACCCGAATCGCGTCTTGGTCGGTGTGTAGCGCTCCCCGTTCAAGGTGCACCATCGCTGGAAGGCGCTGTATAGCTGCTGCGAACTGCAGGTCATGAAGGGCACCGGTAGCGCCTGGTCTTCCCATTCGCGATAGAAGCGTTCGGACGGCGAGAGCCCCAGGCTGATCAGGTTCTGCTTGGCCTGATTCATGATCGGCTCTGTGTGGGGAGTGAAATCGGTCAGGTCGACCTCATACTTCAGGTAGTGGAAAAAAGCTTCCATGCCGCCTTCATCCAGCTCGCGGCCGACCTCGGCATAAAATTCCTTCTCTCGTTTGGGAGGCGTCCACAGCACCAGGTAGCGGCGGTCGGTCTTGTCCAGGGCCAGCGGCTGCAGCTCGTTGGACAGGAAGACGAAATTCATGTGGTTCGCTTCGTACCGCACGGACAGGTTCTTCGGATTGATCGGCAGCTCGTCGCCCGAGATCATCTTCTTCATCCGGCCCTTGAGCTGCTTGAGCTCGTTGCGCGTAACCACTTCATCACAGACCAGGAACAGCTTGCGCGAGGCCCACTCGTTGAAGGGGCTCTCCAGCTCAGCGTCCCCGATCACCCAGGAATACTGGCCGTAGATCTGGCGAACTACCTTTTCCCAGAACAGGTTTTTCCCTGAGCCCTCATCGCCGTGCATGATGATCGCGGTGGCCATCTTCGCACCCGGATGCTGGAGCGGATAGGCAATCCACTTCAACACCCAAGAGAACATCACCTCATCGTTATTGCAAAGGTGCTTGAGCAGTTCCAGAATCTTTTGGCATCGCCCCTTCCTCGGCACGACATCGAAACCGTCGTACATGTTCACGTGCGTGACCTCAGCAACCGTCTCGGTCGGATCGAAGACCAGGTTCTTGATGTTGATCATCTGTCGGCGCTTGGTATTCAGCCAGCCTTTGACCACATCATTGCCATAGGCCAGTCGGAGGGCCGTGATCTCGATCTGCATCTTGCTGACGCGATCCCAGGCGGTGCTGGTGCCATAGAGCAGGACGAAGTTATCGACCAGGTAGCGCCACTTCTCCAGGTATTCGGGATCAGCCTCATCGCCATCGGCCTTGGACTTGCCTTTTCCCCTGCCCCCACGCCCGCCACCGGCAGCCGAGACTTCACTATCCTTACCAGGAGCCGAATCAACCTTGCTTTTTTCCTGCTTTTGCTCTTCGGGGGCAGGAGCCCCCGACCGATTTCTCTCCTCAGGGGAGCGGGGGACAAGGGACAGCCGAGGGCCTGCCGCTACG
The DNA here is from genome assembly GCF_022627875.1 of Herbaspirillum sp. C7C8. Classification (NCBI taxonomy): domain Bacteria; kingdom Pseudomonadati; phylum Pseudomonadota; class Betaproteobacteria; order Burkholderiales; family Oxalobacteraceae; genus Herbaspirillum; species Herbaspirillum sp. C7C8. The sequence goes on along the minus strand of NZ_JABXGG010000006.1, from coordinate 43,161 downwards.
GCCACGGACGCGGGCACCTCAGGAGCAATCGCTTCCACGATGGCAGCGCAGATCTGCTGAGAGACAGCCTCAAGGCCATCGACTTGGTGCAAGTCGTTGAAATCCGTCAGCTTCTTGCCGCCTCGATCACGGAAGAGCGGCTTCACGACCGATGCCTTGCCGACCTCGATGGCTGCAGCGTGGCATGCAGCGAGGCCGGCGTTCTCGAATCGAATCTCTTTGATGACGCGGCCGCACCGGATCTCGACATGCAGATAGGCCACCGACTGGTGACCAAAACGATACTCCGCACAGATCTCGGCTAGATCGCCTCGGGCCGTCTTGACCTTCCGCCACTCGCCATCGATGGCCGGCGCCGGATCGATGCCAAAATCTTCCCGCAGACGCTCTTCGTAGCGGAGCTCCAGCTGAAAATCATCATCAGCGAGGAACAGCAGATGCGCTTTAGGGAAATCAGTCCGAAGTTTCCGGGCGATGTGGATGATGTTGCCGGCGTCGAAGGCCACCATGACCGGTAGATCATGACTGTTCGTCTCAGACAGGGCGGCAGCCATGCGTGCCGACTGACAGGTCGCATAACCTTCCCCGACTGCGATGATCGGTGCGTCGAGGGCACTGCCGAGCAGGAAGCCGGCGCCGATCTTGTCTAGGCCTTTGTTGTAGCGCTTCTCACCACCGGCCGAGACCTTCTGCAAGCCCACCAGGCTACCGCCCTCATGGGAATAGTGCCGCATCGGCACCAAGAGCTGCCCTTCTGCATCAACACGCAGGCCCTCCGCGACGACGCCCTTGCGCACCAAGTATGGATGAGATCCCACATCATCTTCTATCGCTGCCGACCACTGGCCCTTAGCGCGGTTTGCTGCCAGACGTGCAGCATTGGCGCGATCTGCAGCCGCCTTCTCTTCGAACGCACGCTGGCGATCCGCATACTCGGCGACATCCTCAGCCGAGAATTTCTCAGACTCAATGCGAACGGGGACCGTATTGTGATTGCTACCGCGATTGATCCCAAAGTAACCCGCTACCACTTCCTTACCGGACTTGAGCGTGAACTTGCGCAAGGAGTACCAACCCTTTTTCTTGGGGCCGAAGCGCAAGACCTTTTTCGAATTGAAGATGGGATGTCCAACTGGCAATTCTGGCAGCTGATGCTCTCTCATCAGAGCAATGACTTCAGCCTCAAAATTCATACCTTACGCACCTCGCGCGGAGTGCTCTGCTCTTCCGGCGTGCAATAGATCTGGAACATCAACGCCATCAGCTCCTGCATAGCACGCTGGATCTCGTTGGAAATCCGCTGCAAATCTGCTTTCTCTCGGCTATCGATATAGTTGTCGTCGGTGTAGGCTGTATAGGCACGCGATAGATCGCCTACCTTGGCCCACAATTCCTGGAACTTGGAGTGCAAGTCTTCACGGTCCACCGTTCCCGGCTCAATCAGCTTGGTGAAGACGCCGCCACTGCGATTAGCGATGGCTTCAGCAAACAAAGTAGTACCGGAGAATTCCTGCATCTGCAGCTCCTGATGTACGCTGACCGACTGGCCCTTCCGCTCGTACACTCGGTTCTCAAGCGCATCGCGGCTCAGACCTAAGACTGCAGCCATGCCATCCCATCCGCCTGGATATGAATTAATCATGCCCAGATTTGCTTGGCGTAGATTCACAAGATCCCCTTTTCTAATAAAAATCCGATGCCGTTGACCATCGCCATTTCATGTCTAACGCTGTCACGCATCCGGAAATAGATGGGAATCTCCCCTGGTATAAGATAGAAGTCCCACAACCTCATCTCAACCAAACTGCAAAGGAGATTCCCTTGAACAATGATGAACTGCTTGGTCGCATACTCGCGCTGGAGGCATTTGTTAACGCCGTCACGACAAAAGCGCCGCAAGAATTTATGAACGCCGTTTCACGCGAGTTCTCAAGCCTGCTTGAAAGTGTGGAACAGTCGATCGCTCATGATTTTCCAAATCGGCCAGACCTCGCCGAATCGTTCTCCAAAAGTGCAGCCGCGCTTCAAGCTCATCACCGCGCGCCCATCCATTAAGGCTGTTACGAGAGACCAATAGGCGAAACTGATTTGCTGCCCCTGCGTCCTGAATGGAGCTTCGCCTCAGCAATTCGGCCTGCACTGCCGGGCCGATTAACCACCAAACAAATCGCGTGTAGAATTTTTTCACCGAGAACTCCCGTCAGTTGTGGTTTTGAGATTCCTTCTCACCGGCTATGCTTTTCCTATCAATCGCAAACATGAAGGAAGGTGGCATGAAAGCCGAGAGATACCTGGTACTAATTCACTTCGCGGCCAAGATCACCAAGGTCAACTTGCATGAGGTCGCTGCGCAGGTGGCGCGATCAATCGGGCATAACCTTCAGAACAGCGAGGCGATCTGCTCGACGCCTTTTTCGGTCACCTTCGTTGGTGAAGCGAGCGTTTCAGCAAAGTCTTTATTCCGGTCACTGGCAACCGATCTGCGACCGGGTGACAGCCTGAGTATTTTCGTGCTGGGTAGCGATATCGCTACATCCCATTCTGGTTTGTACCGGTGGATTGGTGCGCGCAGTTGAGGGAAGTCTCAGGAAGCTGCTTCTCTCCTGAATCGGATTCGCCTACTCGACACAAACAGGCGATAGCCTCCTCCCGAGAACCGAAAACCGAAGGATTTAGGTCGTAGCGAGTTATATCGTTGGGGTAGTGACTTTCGATAGTCCGGCAATGTTCGGAAGTGACAAAACCTTGCGCGACCCATTTCTGAACGGCCTGCGGAGTTACACGAAGGATTCGCGCAAGTGCCGTTTGGCTGCCTGCTAAACGCACAACCCTCTCGATTCCAGTCTCTGAAATTTTGCTCATGGTTGTAACTAAGATATTTGTTTACAACTCAAAGTTACATTAATTGAGCATTTTCTACAACTTAAATTTGCAGTGCAAACTACAACGCATATTTGTAATCTGCGCTGATGGACAAGATGAACGATAGAATCCGAGCCGCTCTCGCCAGCAAAAACGGTGGCAACCAGTCGGAAATGGCTAGATTTGTCGGTGTGAGCCCGCAAGCTGTTCAGAAGTGGGTTTCTGGGGTTACTGAGCCTCGCGGAGACAATCTGCGTCTCACCGCTGAATTTCTGGGCGTGACGGAGGCATTTCTCCGATACGGTGGTGAACCGTCCAATGTGCTTCCGGGCTCCTACACTCCCGTGGTGGAGCACGACCCTGACGATCCCGATTTTGTCGAAATAAAGAAGGTGAAACTGAAGCTCTCAGCTGGGATTACAGGCTTTGAGTCAATTCCTGCCCAAGACGATGGCCGCCCTATTACCTTTAGGAAAGAGTGGCTACTAAAGAAGGGATATAGCGCCTCTAAGCTGATCGCGGTCGGAGTAAAAGGAGAAAGCATGGAGCCCACCATGTCGGATGGCGATACCGTAGTTATCAACACGGCAGACACCGTCCTCAAAGACGGCATGACTTACGCGATCAATTACGAGGGAGAGGACATCATCAAACGCATGGTGCGAGATTTTGGCAGGTGGTTTCTTGTCTCCGATAATCCAGATCAGAAGCGATATCATCGGCAAGAGTGCAGTCAAGGTGCCTGTATCGTAATCGGTCGAGTCGTGCTTCTACAACGCGAAAACTTTTAGCACACCGCCCCCGTCCCACCGAACGATAAAAAGCCGCTTTATGCGGCTATTTTTTTGTTGTTTTTTCCGTTACAACTTAGACTTCAACTTTATCTACAACTTTTAATTGCAATTTTAAGATTGCAGCTGTAACCTTGGGTTGTAAATGGCACTTGCCATCACAACCTGGAGGATGCGATGCAATCACACAGCCGAAAAGCCGCTGCCACCCAGCTGCCAGCCAAGTTCAACTTCCTCGCCGGTCGCCGGCCGCCCTCTCGCCGCGAATGGCCACTTGGTCACCCACCAGCGGATGCCAAAACTATCGCTACGGACGCTAACAGCCAGCGAGGCGCGAAGTGACCCGCTTCTACCTCGCCCCCGAGTCCGAGAAGCGCTTCCGCGCTGTCACCAACAAGACGCTCCACGTCTCGCACGTGCGGCACAAGTGCGCGTGCGGTAGGCAGGTCACAGCAAAAGCCCTGACGCAGTACGGTCGCTGCATGGCCTGCCAGAAGGCTGCCGAGAAACAGTCGGCCAAATACGCGCTCACCACCAGGCTCCCGGACAGGCTGCTGCCTGACAACGGCGACCGTCGCTTCGTTGCTTTCCCTTCCACCTGGACGAAAGCGAGGAAGGCATGACCACTAATGAAATCCAGAGCATCGAAGTGGCTACGCCCTTTTCATCCGTGCATTTGCGGGTTAGCCGACGGAATGGGCTCCGCTGGGCATCGCTGTTCTACAAAACCAAGGCCGGTCCGTATCAATCGCTTGGCTACGCGAGCTGTTACACGGATTCAGAAATCAGCATCTCGACGACATGCTCGGGCGGATGGACGCTCTGGATGGGGCAAGCTGCGTTCGAAATCGCTACCAAGGAAGTTCGCAAGCTTGCGGGTTTTCTGGATTGCCATGTCGAGGAGAACGCTGAGTGAAAACCTTCCTGCTCACAGTGACCCGCGAGAGCGGCGTCCCCTTGACCCTGACCATCATCGCGCACTCCTCTTTCGATGTGCATACGTCTGCACTCGATATGTTCGGCGTCTGCAAGATCTCGGTGAGGCCCGCATGAATATCCGGACCGCCCTCATCCGCTTGATAGCAGCAATTGCGGTCATCTACCTGCTCCTGATGGCCCAGGCTTTCACCAAGAACGGTCCCGAGCTGGAGCCATTCGTGAACCTCGGCCGCCAGATGGCCATCGAGGAGCTGCCACCCGTCGATCAGCTGCGCTCCCTGTGCTCAGTTGAGTGGCCGAGCGAGGTCGCCGGCGACAAGACAGCTGAAGCCCGCCGTAAGGCCTGTCGCGTATTCGGGGAGTGACCACATGCGCCACCTACCCAAGTCGGTCGCCCCGCAAATGACGCTCCAGGAGCTGGGACTCGCTGTCACCTCGAAGGCCGGCTGCTCCCCGCTACTTGGCCAGGACGTTGCTCGCACGCTCCTAGACGAATTCAACTCAATGCTTGCTGCAGGCTACCAGCTCAGCGTCCCACAACTTTGCCCGCCGACCAGGCCGGGCCACACCACCTGGCGCATCGATGTCTCGAACCCAAATCTCGGCTTCGCTGGTGCGCTGCTCTTCACCGTTCCCACCATTCACTAATCCGGAGATGACCATGAATCAAGTCACCCAAGCACAGTTCGGGATGATCCCGCTGCAATTCATAGAGACCGACCCCAACCAGCCCCGACGGACGTTTGACGAAAACGCCCTGCTGGAACTGGCGGATAGCATCAAGGTCAGCGGCGTTATCCAGCCCATCCTGTTGCGCACCATTGAGGATAGCGATACGCGCCTGCAGCTGGTGGCAGGGGAGCGCCGCTATCGGGCATCTCAGCTCGCCGGGCTGACCGAGATTCCTGGCATTGTGCGCCAGTTGAGCAATGCAGAGGTCGCAATCATCCAGCTGGTCGAGAACCACCAGCGTGCCGGCGTGCCGCCACTCGAAGAAGCAGAAGCCATGGATCGCGCCATGCGCAACCACGGTCTGAAGATCGATGATATTTGCGCCGAGCTGGGAGTTAAGCGCCGGTGGGCCTATTCACGCCTGCAGCTACTCGACCTCTGCGCCGAGGCGCGCATCGGATTAAATGACGGCCGGCTGGCGCCTTCGACCGCGTTGCTAATCGCACGCATTCCAGTAGCCAGCCTCCAGGAGCGAGCTGCAGCCGAAGTACTGACAAACAATGGAGCAGGCTCCCCTATGTCCTACCGGCAAGCCAAGACCTGGATCGAACAACGCTACACCCTGGACATCAACCGGGCCGTGTTCAGCCTGGTGGACGCTAAGCTCTGCAAGTCAGCAGGATCGTGCGCCGAATGCCCGAAGCGTACCGCAAACGATTCAGACAAGTTCCCCGACATCACTGCAGACGTCTGCACTGACCCCGACTGCTTTGAGATGAAGACGGAGGCACATAATGCGGCCGAAATCGCCAAAGCAGCAAAGAAGAAGATCCCCTTCTATGAATCGTGGGAACAATGCAAGACGGAACGCAATGGCGATCTGAGCACCGGATTCGTCCTGGCGCGCAGCTTTGACCGCATCATCAATCCGAAACACGAAATTGTTCCTGTGGACACACTGCTGGGCAACGACGGTATGCCAAAGCCGGTCGGTATCTTCAAGAACCAGTCCGGAAACATCACGAACATCTACTCCAAGAGCGACATCCAGTGCGCACTGGAGAATACCGGCCTTGCTCGCACCGAGGCGCAGGAGGCGGCTCTCGACGGCGAGCAACAAGAAAATCACTCAGTGGTCGCCGAGAGCGAAAAAGTAGGCGCGCAACAAGATGCCGGCAAGCTCAAGCCCCTTGAGCTCCAGCAGAAGATCGGCCGCGCCTATAACGAGTATCGCCTTGAGCTGTTCGACGAAATCAAGAACGCAATATCTCAGTCCAACATCTTTGCGATCTATCGTATCTTGGCCAAGGTCTCATTCGCTATCGTGGAAGAGTACGAAGGCTGGGCCTTGGCTGAAAAGGCAGCGGATATCTACGATTTTCCGTTCGATGACGAAAAGGCCGTTGACGAAGCCATGAACCAGGCCAGCGACGCAGATATCTGCTGCACATACATGGATTTCGTGCTGAGCGGATATGTGATGGTGCACTTCAGCTATATCGTCGACGGAGAGTTCAAAGAACCCAATGACCTGATGCGCGTAGTCACGTCGGCGCTACTGCAGCTAGCCATACTCTGCGGCGTGGATCGCGAAGCCATCCGAAAGAAGTATCTTGATCCGGTTCTGAGTCACGCCACCGAAGACTCAGCTCCAGCTGAAGAAAAGGCCGGCGATGCGCTATCGGCAGTGAAGAAGAAGCAGCCAGCTCGCCCCAAGCAAGCAGCCAAGAAGGATGCCATTGACCCCGCTGATGCCTGGCCCTTCCCCAAATCGAAGGATGGAGCATGAGCAGCCATCCGCGCAACTGGCCGACGCGCGCCATCCGCCAGCGCAATCAACAACACAAGCAGAAAAATTGGGAGGCGAGATGAAAAAGCGCTCCAAAAGCTCACACCAAAGCTCCCCATTTATTGCTGCTGATATGCTTGAAAAAAACTCAAAAATGCGTCCATTGATCAGGATGCTTGCAGCCCAGGCGGTGAAGAACTGGCTGACCGGCAACCCACTCAATACAGCAACATCAACGACACACGATGGTAATGAAGGCAACGATCTACGCACGGTATAGCAGCGACAAACAGAGCGAGACCTCTCTCGATGACCAGTTACGAGTATGCCGAACTCGGGCAGATCGGGAGGGGGCTACAGTCGAATTCGAGCGCTGCGATGCTGCCATCTCCGGCTCGACTGCCGTTGGAAGCCGGCCGGCAGGTAATGCAATGTTGGCCGATGCCCTCGCCGGCCGCTTCGATCTGCTGCTGGTTGAAGGTCTCGACCGGCTTGCACGCGACCAGGTGGAGCAAGAGCAAATAGTCCGTCGGCTTGAGCACCGTGGTATACGGATTATCGGCGTTTCGGACGGATACGACTCTCGGCATAGCGGCCGCAAGATAATGCGCGGCGTGCGAGGTCTGATTAACGATCTTTACCTGGACGACCTGCGCAGCAAGACGCATCGAGGCCAAGCCGGCCAGGTGGAGCGAGGCTACATCGCCGGAGGTAAGTCTTATGGGTATGACATTGTGAAGGCTGATGGCGGGAGCACATACCAGATCAATGAAAACCAGGCGCGCTGGGTAGTTTGGATTTTCGAGCAATATGCGGCAGGAAACAGCGTACAGAGGATCGCTCATGAGCTGAATAACCAGGGCGTACCATCGCCACGTGACAGCACGTGGGCCGTGTCGGCGATCTATGGCAGCCCGGTGAAGGGCTCAGGCATCTTGAATAACTCGATGTATGTGGGGCAGTACGTCTGGAACAGATCTCAGTGGATCAAAGATCCGGATACCGGGCGGCGCCAGCGGACAGAGCGCCCCCGAGAGGAATGGCAGACGGCCAGCCTGCCAGACCTGCGCATCATTGACGATGAGCTATGGCGCCGCGTGCGCGAGCGCATCGACGCCGGCCGGGACGAGCATGGGCGCAAGCGCCAAGTCCGCCCCGCGACGACTCTCTTTGGGGGCATGATGCTCTGCCCGCACTGCGGCGGAGCCGTGGTTGCGATCAATGCCGAGCGCTATGGCTGTGCAGCTGCGAAGGATCGCGGCCCTTCCGTATGCAAAGGATTTTCAATACTAAGAGATCTGGTCGAGAAGAGACTGATTTCGATCATCCGGGCAGAACTGCTGTCACCAGTGGCTGCTGCCGAGTTCGAGAAAGCCTTTGAAGAGATGCTGAAGGAGAATACAGGTTCTACGGAAGATGCTACTCAGACAACAAAACGTATAGCACAGCTGACGGCAGAGATCGGCCGAGTGGTTGATGCCATCACGATGATCGGTGTCTCGGAGGCGCTGGCAGAGAAATTGAAGACCCTCGAAAATGATCGCAGCTCCCTGCAGCGCAGTCTTGCGCTGAAAGCTGCGAGCGAGGCAGCACGCAATCCCAACGTAACCAGCATCTTCAACGAGATCCTGATGAACCTGACTGCCGCGCTTCGGGAAAATCCCCTGATGGCCAGGAAGATCCTGGGCGATATCTTCGGCTCGATCCAGCTGGAGCTCAGGGAAGACAATCAGGTGTGGGCCAAAATGGCAACGGCCCAGCTACTTAAGCAAGTAGCCGGGCCGTCTATATCGGTGGTTGCGGGGGCAGGATTTGAACCTACGACCTTCGGGTTATGAGCCCGACGAGCTGCCAGACTGCTCCACCCCGCGTCTGAAGAACACAATTATAGGACAGCCAAAATGGGAATGCAAACATTTTCTGCAATCTTTTTACAGTGATACACTCCTAACCGCATTGCAGCTTCCTGCAACCGTCCAGCCAGCCGGTCAAGCGGTCCGTGCCGCCACAGGAAAATGCACCCAAGGCCCCTTCCCTACTATATATAAAGACAGACACCTTCCGAGCCTCTATGAAATTCTGTTCCGAGTGCGGCCACACAGTATCCCAGCAGATTCCTCCCGATGACACGCGGCTGCGCCATGTCTGCACCAACTGCGGAGCGATCCACTATCAGAATCCCAAGATGGTGGTCGGCTCCATCCCCGTCTGGGAACAGGATGGCCAGGTCAAGGTCCTGCTGTGCAAGCGCGCCATCGAGCCGCGACTGGGTTACTGGACCCTGCCGGCCGGTTTCATGGAAAACGCGGAAACCACCGAAGACGCCGCCCGCCGCGAAACCGAAGAGGAGGCCGGTGCCCGTATCCAGCTGCACGAACTGTTCTCCCTGGTCAACGTGCCCCACGTCCACCAGGTCCACCTCTTCTACCGCGCTACCCTGCTCGACCTCGATTACCAGGCCGGCATCGAAAGCCTGGAAGTGGCCCTCTATACAGAAGACCAGATTCCCTGGCAGGACATCGCCTTCCCCACGGTGGAATTCACCCTGCGCGCCTTCTTTGCCCAGATGAAGAAAGTGCGCAGCGGTGAAGGCGGCTTCACGCTGCACACCGAAGACATCCGCCGCCGCATGATCTGATCCGCAGGAGCACGCGGATGATCGCCTGGCTGGATCTCGATACGCCCTTCCCCGATGTCTCGCGCGCCCTGGCCGATCCGGCCGGGCTGCTGGCCGCCGGCGGTGACCTGTCGCCACAGCGCCTGCTCGAAGCCTATCGCCACGGCATCTTCCCCTGGTTCTCCGAAGGCCAACCCATCCTCTGGTGGAGCACCGATCCGCGCATGGTGCTGCGCACCGATCACTTCGTCGTCTCCGACAGCCTCAAGAAAACCCTGCGTCGCATCGAGCGCAGTCGCCACGGCGACGGACTCTGGCAAGTCACCTTCGATACCGTCTTCGAACAGGTCATGCAAGGCTGCGCCGGCCCGCGCCGACACGAACACGGCACCTGGATCTCGCCCGAGATCATGGCAGGCTATACCGGGCTGCATCGCGCCGGCTACGCCCACTCCTCCGAAGTCTGGCTCAACGGTGAACTGGTCGGCGGCGCCTATGGCGTCTCCATCGGTCGCATGTTCTACGGCGAATCGATGTTTGCCCGCGTCAGCGATGCCTCCAAGGTGGCCCTGGCACACCTGGTGTTCTTCCTGCGCAGCCATGGCGTGCAGATGATCGACTGCCAGCAGGAAACCGCCCACCTGGCCTCGCTGGGCGCACGCCCCATCCCCCGCAGCGACTTCCTGCACCATCTGCGCGCCGCCATCCAGTGGCCGCAGATCCACGGATGGGCACCCCTGAACCTGCTGGAAACCGGCATCCCGTCCGGCCCACGTGACTGAGCCTGGCTCCATCCTTCACTGCGACTATCAAAATGGTGTAAATTGGAACCTGACTCCAGGGACCCACGGTGCGCTCGACACCTCGCCGCCGGCCTCCCGCAAGACAGGACAGGACGCACATGACGCATCTCAAAGACTTGCCGTTCTCCACGTTGCAGTTCTATGCAACCGCGCCCTACCCATGCAGCTATCTCGATGACCAGCAGGCCCGCTCGCAAGTGGCCACACCCTCGCATCTCATCAACGCGGATGTGTACTCGGAACTGGTCAAGACGGGCTTCCGGCGCAGCGGCATCTTTACCTACCGCCCCTACTGCGATGGCTGCACTGCCTGCACTCCAGTACGCATCCGCGTAGCCGACTTCGAACGCAACCGCAGCCAGCGCCGCGCCTGGGAACGCAATCGCGGCCTGCAAACCCTGGTCACCAACCTGACCTACGCCCACGAGCACTACGAACTCTACCTGCGCTACCAGTGCGCCCGCCATGCCGGCGGCGGCATGGACCAGGACAGCCGCGACCAGTACGCGCAGTTCCTGCTGCAAAGCAAAGTCAACACCCGACTGGTGGAGTTCCGCGAGGCCGACGGCACGCTGCGCATGGTCAGCATCATCGACGTGCTCAATGACGGGCTGTCCTCGGTCTATACCTTCTTCGATCCCGACCTGCCGGCCGCCTCCTTCGGTACCTACAACATCCTCTGGCAGATCGAGCAAGCGCGCCAGCTGGAGATGCCCTACGTCTACCTGGGCTACTGGATCAAGGAAAGCCAGAAGATGGCCTACAAGACCAACTACCAGCCGCTGGAAGCCCTGCATGAGGGCCACTGGAGCCTGCTCGAAGGCTGAAGCGGGCTTCACGTCTGTGGCGCAATGTCTGCAAAAACAGCCGCAGAAACTGCAAATGATGGGCGACAACGGCCCGGATACGGAGAACGGAAGGCGGCACGCGTTAGAATAGCGGCAGTTTTTTTGGCCCTCTTCCTTACCTGATCGCCCCATCGTGTCCGACAAATTTCTCTACGCGCTCGCGCGTCCGCTGCTGTTTTCCCTGGAACCCGAAACCGCACACCACCTGGTGCTGCCCGCGCTGCGCTGCGCCGCACGCTACAGCCTGACCGATTTCATCACCAGAAAACCGGCCGCCGATCCGCGCACGGTCATGGGTATCACCTTCCCCAACCCGGTGGGCATGGCCGCCGGACTGGACAAGGATGGCGCCTACATCGACGGCCTGGCGGCGCTGGGTTTCGGTTTCATCGAAGTCGGCACGGTCACGCCGCGCGCCCAGCCGGGCAATCCGCTGCCGCGCATGTTCCGCCTGCCGGCCGCCAACGCGGTCATCAACCGCATGGGCTTCAACAATGGCGGCGTGGATGCCTTCGTGGCCAATGTGCAATCCTCGCGCTTCTATCAGGAGCGCCAGGGCGTGCTGGGCCTCAATATCGGCAAGAACGCCGATACCCCCATCGAGCGCGCCGCCGAAGATTACGTGCACTGCCTGGAAAAGGTCTATCCCTACGCCAGCTATGTGACGGTGAACATCTCATCGCCCAACACCAAGAACCTGCGCCAGCTGCAAGGGGCCTCCGAACTGGATTCCCTGCTCTCGCAGCTGAAATCGGCCCAGCGCCGCCTGGCCGACCGTCATGGTCGCTACGTGCCGGTGGCGCTCAAGATCGCGCCGGACATGGACATGGAACAGGTCAAGAACGTCGCCGACGCCCTGCTGCGTCACCAGATCGATGGCGTCATCGCCACCAACACCACCATCACCCGCGATGCCGTGCAAGGCATGCCGCACGGGGAAGAAGCCGGCGGCCTGTCGGGCAAGCCGGTGCTGGAATTGTCCAACCAGGTGATCCGTGGCCTGAAGGCCGAAGTGGGCGAGGCGCTGCCCATCATCGGCGTGGGCGGTATCTTCAGCGGGGCCGATGCGCGCGCCAAGATCGAGGCCGGGGCCTCGCTGGTACAGCTCTACACCGGACTGATCTACCAGGGACCGGCGCTGGTGCACGAATGTGCCGACGCCCTGCGCGTGCCGCAGGCAGCACACGCGGCGCACCACTGAAGCGGCGCGCACCGCACAAACGAAAACAGCAGGCCAGGTGCCTGCTGTTTGTGTTTCCGGGAGCGCTGCGCTCTCCCGTGGGTGATGCTCAATCCTTGGAGGACTCCCTCTTGAGATTGAAGATCCGGCGCGCATTGGCGTCGGATTCGGACTTCTTTTCAAAATCGGTCTTCTCGCAACCGGCCAGCACAACACCGACGACCAGCGTCAGCAGCATGACGACAAAACGCATGATATTCCCCTGAAGATTCGGATGAGGCCCCGGATGGCCGCACGCCCCTTCGAGGAGCAGGCGGATAGCGCCGCAGGACGGGTCTGTGCGACCAGCATAGGGGGCCGGAAGGCGCCATTTTATGCGCAAAAGATCACTTCGCAATGACTATCAGTGAAAGTTTTCGCTCAAAACCGACTGCCCGTTCCCCTCTATAATGGCAGGCTTCCGGCGGCCAGGCCGTCGCCCTGCTTTGTGTCCATGTCCGTCAACACCATCGCCCTCAACCGCCAGATGCGTCGTTTCGATGACCACGCCAGCGTCTGGCTGTTCGGTTACGGCTCCATCATCTTCAAGGCCGATTTCCCCTATCTGGAACGCCGCCCGGCCCACATCACCGGCTGGGCGCGACGCTTCTGGCAAAGTTCCCACGATCATCGCGGCACAGCCCAAGCCCCGGGCCGGGTGGTAACCCTGGTACCGGAGCAGGATGCCGTCTGCGCCGGCATGGCCTACCTGATCACGCCGGAAGTCTTTGCCCATCTGGATCATCGCGAGAAAAACGGTTACCTGCGCCTGGTTACCGAGATGAGCTTCGAGGATGGCCAGGTCGCCGAAGGGCTGATCTACATCGCTGCCGACGACAACGAAGCCTTCGCCGGGCCCGCCAGCGAACTGGAGATCGCGCGCCAGATCGCCGGCGCCGTCGGTCCCAGCGGGCGCAACAGCGAATACCTGCTCAAGCTGGCCCAGGCTTTGCGCGAGCTGGGCGCCGAAGACCACCACGTCTTCGCCATCGAACGACATCTGCTGCAACTGATCGGGCAGCCGCCCGTGCTATCGTCTGCGGCACGCCCCTGAGTCCCGCATCGCCTACGACCACAAGGAAGAGCAACATGATCAAGACCCTCGCCGCCAGCCTCACCCTCATCATGGCCCTGGCCGCCTGCACCACCCCGGTGGAACGCACCGCCAGCGGCGCCATCCCCGCCGCGCGCGTCTACATCAAGAGCATGACCGAGCAGGCCGCGGGCCTGTCGCCCGTCACCTTCACCCGTGCCGCCGGCCTGCTCAACAACGACATGCTGGAACTGGCCATCAACGATGTGGTGCTGGCCCAGATCGCCGGCGGTGAACATCTGTCGATCTGGCTCAAGCCCGGCAGCTATGATTTCAGCATCAAGCGCGTCAACAGCCTGGGCAGCAATGCCGGACCGACGACGGACAAGCTGACGCTGCCCGTGGCCCAAGACGGCCGCTACGAGCTCCGGATCAATACCGAATTGCGCGGCCTGAAGCTGCAACTGGTCAAGTAAGCCTGAGCATCCTGCACGACAAAACGTGCCGGATATCGTGATGTTGCCCCATAGCCCCTGTCGTACGGATGACACACCGTGCCACGGGGGCTTGCTGCGTCAGCCCGGAGGGTTTTACGCAAGCCATTGATTAAAAACGGTTTTTCTCAAGAAAAAAAGACATCGGAGATACCCGGACAGCCAATCATTCACAAAATAGATAACTGGTATTGGGATTCAAAAGTGGAAGCACGCCCGTGAAGCGAATATATTGCAATGCAACAGATCAATTTCTTCCTCACGGAGCTCACCATGAACATCATCGCCGACATCCTCCCGTACACCCTGCTCATCGGCGCCATGGTTGCGCGCTACCTGATTTCGGTCAAGTAAGCAGCCTCCTGGCCGGGTGATCGCCCGTCTCCGCACGGAGACGCGATGCCACTTCGGAGCAGTCCTGAAAAGCGGTTATTGTCGCGTTGCAACGCTGACAAGCCGCTTTTTCTTTTGGCGCCGGTCGCGGATCGATTCGCACTGATTTAGGGCAAATTCGCACCATTATCATCATCGTTGATATCTCAACGATTTACCATGGTGCAACTCTGGCTTGCCGGTGTGGTAAATGTCGTGTCGTCGTCTCACTTGCAAAGCTGCTGCAGCGCATTACACTCGCAAGCTTTGCCAACGCAACGAAAGTGACGCATGAAGCGACTTGCCTCCCTCCTCGCCGCCTCCGCCCTGCTGCTGGCCGTGCAAGGCTGCGCCTGCGCGCCTGGCTTCGTCGGCTTTGACAGCCGCTGCCAGTTCAGCAACGTTCCCAGCGGGCAACCCTGAGTGAACAAAAAAGCACCGGATCGGCCCCTTCAGACGCCTGTCGCGGTGCTTTACATGCGTAATTCCAGGTTAATTCCTGAACCCTTCTTCACGCTGGCTTCAGCGTCTTCTGGTTTTACCCCATCGATACCGTCGGCATTGGACTGGCTTGCTCGGTCGGCGGCAACTGTCCCAGCCACTCCCGCAAGTCCTGCATGGCCTGCTCACGCAGTCGGGTTTCCTCATTGAAGATCTCGTGGTAAGCCTGGGCGTACCAGTGCAGCGTCTTGCTTTGGCCGGGCAGGGCCTCGTAGAAGGCCCGGCTGCCGCGCGGGGCGACGAAGGCGTCATCGCCGGCGACCTGCAGCAGCACTGGCCGCGTGAACTGGACGGCATCGCGCGCCGTCTGCTGCATGGCATCGAGCATGAAGTTGAGCATGCGCGGCGCGATCTTGCCGTGATTGAGCGGGTCCTGGCGGTACGCTCTTACCTGCTGCGGATCGTGCGAGATGCGCGCAGCCGGCAAGGCGGTCGGCAGGGCCAGGCCCGGGGCGATGGCCGAGGAGACCTTCAGCAGCAGCCGCTGCCAGCGCGACAGATCCAGCGCCAGCGCCGGTGAGGACAAGGCCAGTGCCCGCACCGGGCTGAAACCGCCGGTGGCAAAGCGCGCCGCCACCAGGCCGCCCATGCTGTGACCGAACAGCAGCGGCGTGCACTGCGTGCGGCGGCTGAAGTCATCGAAGCTCTGCTTCAGGTCGCGCAGCAGATCATCCGCTCGGATCAGGCTGCCCTGGCGGCCACCCGAATTGCCATGGCCGCGATGGTCGCAGATGCGCACGGAAAAGCCGGCCTGATTGAACAGCTGTGCCAATGCCTCATAGCGCCCGCCATGTTCCCCCAGGCCATGCACCATCTGCACCGCCGAGGTGGCGCCGGGCAGCAGCCAGTCGCGGCAAAACAGGCGGGTGCCGTCGGCGGCGTCGATCCAGTGTTCCTGTACGGGGAGAGGATGGCTCATGGTTTCCTGAAGGAAGAGGACTGCGCATCCGCCTGGCGGCGCGTCATTCGCCAGGCCTTGCGCAGGCGCCGGCTCTGGCGCAGGGCGAGCTGCAGCGACGCAGCCCAGGACAAGGGACGCGGATGCACCACCGCGCGCAAGGCGCGGGCATAGTCCAGCACCATGCCCGGCGTCCAGGCCATGGTCACGGCGCGCTTGCGGATCTGGCTGGCGACCCAGATCTCGGGCGTCAACATCATGCGCACCGCATTGAACCAGTGCCGGTCCCGGGTGCCGATGACGCCCTCAAGCGCGGCCTCCAGGGCATGAGCCACGGTGCTGGAGCAATTGCGATAGGTAAGGTTGTAGATCTCGGTCTGGCGGTAATGCTGCCAGAAGCGCTCCAGCGAGGCGCGACGGTAGTCGCGGAAGACGATCTTCTCGGTCGATTCGCACCAGGCCGCGGCTTCGCTGCGGTAATCGGTGAGGTAGCGGCCCTTGACGTCGTTGTCGGCCGTAGCGCGCAGGAGCCGGGCGAACTGATCCGGCGAGCGGTCGATTTCTTCGGCCGGATAAAGGCTGATATACAGATCGGGCAGGATCTCCAGCGCGGCGTGGCCGGTCGAGATGACGCCCTGGGTGTCGACGGCGGCAATGTAGCGGTCGATCACCGGCTGCCGCCGGGCCTGTCCCTTGGCGCTGCCGGTGGGGGTCCATACGTGCAGGGTCATCGGTGCCAGCGGCCCTGGTGTCGCAGCAGCCGTGGCCGGGGTGCACAGCTGTGCCTGCAGGTCGGGGGCAGCGTCGTGCAGCCCGGCATCGAAGGGCAAGTCATCGCCGCTGTTGCGCTCGGCCAGCACGTCAGCGGCGGCCTGCTGCGGCAGCATGCGGCTGCGCAGGGCCACCCAGATCATGTTCCAGCCACCGAAGACCAGGCCCAGCGCCAGGCAATACGGCACGGTTCCCTTGTAGTGGGTGGGATACGGCTGGAAGAAGAAGATCGCCAGCCCGATCTGCACGACCCCGCCGAACATGGCCGTGCGCCAGCGCGGAAAGCGCACCACCAGGGCCGAGGTGATCTGCAGCGCACCGCCGATGGTGAAGGCCAGCCCGAACAGCATGGCCAGCGCCATGTTGCTGGCGTAGTGCTGGGTGATGACCAGGATAGCAATGAGCAGGAACAAGCCGCCCTTGGCGTAGCGCAGGGTCTTCTGCGCGCCCATGCCGCTGTTGGCCACCCACAGGGTGACCAGGCTCTCCAGCAGCAGCAGGTAGCCGAACAGGGTCAAGGGGAAATTGAGCACGCCATCGAGTGCATCGATCATCAGCGACACGCCGACGGCTCCCCAGGCCAGACCGGCCACGGCCAGAGCGTGCCAGTTGCGGCGGATGAAATCGGCACCCAGCAATAACAAGACAAGTCGTATCACGGCATTCCCGGGGCTGTGCCCTTCCTTTTGCGATCCCGCATTCTGGGGGATTCCCTGCGGCGAGGCAAATCGGCATGCGGCAAGGCTGGCCCGGACCGGCACAATCACGCACAATGCCAGGCTGTCCACCATTGCTGCCGATCCTGTTCATGTCCTTGCCGGTCCTCCTCTCCGCCATGGCCAGCAGCCTCCTGCTGCCGCCCGTCTCGCCCCTCCTGCTGTACCTGGCCGGGCGATGGCTGCGCCGCCGCGCGCCGCGCAGCGGTCTGGCCCTGATGCTGCTGGGGATGATGATCCTGCTGGTCCTCAGTACCCGCGTCGGCGCCCTGTGGACGGTACGCCCCCTGGAAGACCAGTATCCGCCGCTGACCGGCCCCGGCGATGCGCAGGCCATCGTCATCCTGGGATCGGGTCGGGTCGACCGGGCGCCGGAATACGGTGGCAGCGACGACGCCACCGCCCTCGGCATGAAGCGGCTGCAATACGGCGCCTATCTTGCGCGCCAGACCGGCCTGCCCATCCTGGTGACCGGCGGCAGCCCCGACGGTTCGCCGGAAAGCGAAGCCGCCCTGATGACGCGCGACCTGCAGCGCGACTTCGGGGTAGCGGTGCGATGGCAGGAGCAGCAGGCCGACACCACGGCCCAGAACGCCAGCCATTCGGCCGCCATGCTCAAGGCCGATGGCATCACGCGCATCCTGCTGGTCACAGACAGCATCCACATGCCGCGCGCCATGCGCGTATTCACGCAGACGGGCTTGCAGGTCCGGGCAGCGCCTACCCTGTTCCACGGTCGGTCACGCCCCCGACCCACCGACTACCTGCCGCGCGCCAGCAACCTTGAGCTGGCCAGTTATGCCCTGCGTGAACGGATCGGCCTGTGGTGGTATCGGTTCCGCTCGGCGCTGGAGCAGTGAAATTGCCCCGCACCGCACCATTCATTTCCGAAAATGAGCGCACTTGCGCCTCCTGTTCCGGCATTCAGCAAGGCAATACCGGGTTAGAGTGGCAAGGTCGCGCGCATTTCATCTGCGAAAGCCCGTGAACACCACCTTGACTTGGCAACAATGACGCTCACGCAAGACGATGCACCAGGCCCGCGGGTTCCGCTGCCATCGTCCAGGCACGACGATGCCGGCGAGCGTCCAGATAAAAATTGGGAGATTACATCATGGGCCAGTTATCCTTCAGCAAGAAGCTGTGGCTGCCACTCGTATTGAGCCTCGTCGCCCTTCTGGCGATTTCCGTCTTCAGCGCCTATATGGTGCGCGACGTGCGCCTGGAAGAGCGCAAGAACGATCTGACCAACATCGGCCAGACCGCGCTGTCGCTGGTCAAGGCCTATGGCAGTCTGGCCGACAGTGGTGCCCTCACCAAGGAAGAGGCACAAAAACGTGCCAAGGCCGCCATCAAGAGTCTGCGCTACGGGACCGATGGCTACTTCTCGATTTCCACCTCGGCCCAGATCATCGTCATGCACCCGATCAAGACTGAACTGGACGGCAAGGACCTGACCAACTTCAAGGATCCGGCCGGCAACAACCTGTTCGTCGAGATCACCAAGGCCGGCAGCAAGCCCGGCGGCGGCTTCGTGCACTACCTGTGGCCCAAGGTTGGCGCGGCCGAACCGGTGGCCAAGACTTCCTTCGTGATCGCCTACCAGCCCTGGGACTGGAACCTGACCACCGGCGCCTACATGGATGACATCAACGCTGCCTTCATGGGCACGCTGGCCCGCATGGCGATCCTGTTCGCCGTGGTCGCCGCCGCCCTGGTGGGGCTGGTGATCGTGATCAACCGCGGCATCCTGCGCACCATCGGCGGCGATCCGGCCAAGGCGGCCGAGGTCGCCAACCGCATCGCCCAGGGTGACCTCACCCCCAACATCCAGACTGCGCCGGGCGACCAGAGCAGCCTGCTGTACGCAGTGCGCAGCATGCGTGACTCCCTGCTGAGCACCATCGCCAATATCAAGACTTCGGCCGATACCATCGCCACGGCCAGCCACGAAATCGCCAGCGGCAACCTCGACCTGTCCAGTCGCACCGAGCAGCAGGCCGGTTCCATCGAGGAAACCGCCTCGGCTATGGAAGAACTGACCGCCACCGTCAGGCAGAACGCCGACAACGCGCGCCAGGCCAACCAACTGGCCGAATCGGCATCGGACGTGGCGATCCAGGGCGGCAGCGTGGTCGGCCAGGTGGTGCAGACCATGGAAGGCATCACCGACAGCTCGCGAAAGATTGCCGACATCATCGGCGTGATCGACGGCATCGCCTTCCAGACCAATATCCTGGCCTTGAATGCGGCCGTGGAAGCGGCCCGTGCCGGCGAACAGGGGCGCGGCTTTGCGGTGGTGGCCTCGGAGGTGCGTTCGCTGGCCCAGCGTTCGGCCTCGGCGGCCAAGGAAATCAAGACCCTCATCGATGACTCGGTGAGCAAGGTCGATACCGGCAGCAAGCTGGTGGAACAGGCCGGCGCCACCATGACCGAAGTGGTGGCCAGCGTACGTCGGGTCACCGACATCGTCGGCGAGATCAGCTCGGCCAGCCAGGAACAGAGTGCCGGCATCGCCGAAGTCGGCCGCGCCATCACGCAGATGGATGAAGGCACGCAGCAGAACGCCGCACTGGTGGAGCAAGCTGCTGCCGCCGCGCAATCGCTGCAGGACCAGGCCGCTACCCTGGCCGGACTGGTAGGACGTTTCCAGATCGATGGCAACCAGGCACGTACCGCCCAGGCCACGCCAGTGCCACCGGCCGCACCCGTGGCCGCCAGGGCGGCACCGCGCCCGGCGCCGACGGCTGCGGCGCCACGCAAGCCGGCGACGACGCCGGCTGCTCATGCGGCCATTGCCGCACCCAAGGCAGCCGCAGCCAAACCCGCTGCCGCACCAGCCGCCAAGACCGAGCCAGCGGCCGAGAAGACAGCCGCCAAGCCGGCCGCCAAAGCCTCGCGCCTGCCTGCCGGAGAAGATGAAGGGGATTGGGAAACCTTCTGAGCCAATGAGCGCCGTACCGCCAGCCCGCCAGCCCGCTTCGTGCGGGCTTTTTCATGGGTGATGCAACTCAGGTCAGGGCGGCGCGGTTTTCCCCGACCAGACGACGGATCAGACCGGTATCAGGCGGCACCGCCAGGGCGCGCGCCGTATCCTGCTTGCCGCTGGCCAGAAGGCCCTGTGCACCGGCCGCTATGGTGTATTCGCTATGGCAGGCCGGACAGTACAGAGTATCGCCCACGGCCGCGTGGCGCGGCTGCACGATGATCGGACCGCAACTGAGGCAGCGTTGCAGGGGGATACCCTCGTCGCTGTGACCGACGATGTGGGCCAGTTCCGGATGGGACTGCAAGCCGATGAACAGCTGACCCAGCTCTGCATCGAACTGCTTGCCCAGCTCGCCCCCGATGATCTCCATGGCGCGGGCGATCGGCATGCCGCTGCGGTAGGGGCGCGTGCTGGTCATGGCATCGAAGGCATCGCAGATGCCGACGATGCGCGCAGCCAGCGGGATGTCCTCGCCGCGTCGTCCGTAGGGGTAGCCGCGGCCATCCGGCGTTTCGTGATGCAGCAGCACGGCCTCTTCGGCCAGCGCCGCCAGCGGGTGGCCGGCCAGCATGCGATGGCCGATCTCGGGATGGGTCCGGATGACCGCATATTCCGCGTCATCCAGTCGAGATTTCTTGCCCAGTACGGCATCGGGAATGCCGATCTTGCCCAGGTCATGCAGGAACGCGCCGATCGTGATGCGCGCCACCTGCTGCGCAGGCAATCCGGCCGACTCGGCCAGCAAACGCGAGAGCCGCGCCACCCGCCACAGATGCCCGCCCGTGTAGGGATCGCGCGCCTCGACCGCCCAGGCCAGCAGAAACAGACTCATCAGCAACTGCTCGTCACGTGCAGCCTGGCCTGCAGCGGTCCTTTGCGTGGCCCGCTGCCACAGGGAAAGCAAACTCATTGGAAAACTCCCGGGAACTTACCAGCGCAACAGGCGCGGACCCAGCAGCAAGCCGACCGCTGCCGGGATGAGAATGCCCAGCAAGTACCAGACGCCCCAGAAGGGAACGCCCATTTCCGGGCAATGCAGGCAATACACCATGGTCGCACTGGCGCCGGCCAGCAGCCCGGCCACGGCGCCGGTCAGGCGCAGCCGCGTCGGTGCCATGCCGCGCACGGCCCAGAAGATGCCGATGAACAGCGGTACCGACAACAGCGCGATATTGAAGGGGCAACTGCGCCAGCTGATCCCCATCAACAGCGGCAGACGCTGCGCCACCGGCGCACTGAGCAGCACCGTGACGCCACCCAGCCACAGCGCCAGGCCGGGCAAGGCAATGCCGGCCCAGCGCGCACCCACGCGCAGCCCCGGACGCACCAGACGCCGCAGCACCAGCAGGGTACCCACGGTCAGCGTGGTGGGAAAAGCCAGCTTGATCCAGAACAGCGGCACCCCCAGCATCACGGTCAGATCGGGGCGCAGTCCATAGATCGGCAGCATCAGCAGCAACGAACCCAGGCCGCCCAGCAGCAGTGCCTGGGCCATCTGCCTGGCCGGCAGGCGACGGTCCACCGGCGCTACGTCACCGGCCATCATCGAAATAAGGTCATCAGTCTTCATGCTTGCAGTTTCTCCCGGATCTTCAGGGCCAGGGCCTTGAGGCCGCGATGGATCCCCACCTTGACGGCCGATTCCGACATCCCCGTCAGTTGCGCCGTCTCGGCTACCGACAGGCCCTCCAGCTTGACGTGCACGATCGGCAGGCGCTGCTTGTCGGGCAGCTCCTCCAGCAGGGCGCCGACATCGCGCCGGGCCTGGGCCGGTTCGTCGTCACAGACGGCCAGCAGGTCATGCTCTTCCTCCAGCGGATCATTGAAGGCTTCGCGGCGCGAGCGCGCGCGCAGGAAGTCCATCAGCTTGTAGCGCGCGATGGCATGCACCCAGGCCGTCAACGGCTGGTCGGGACGATAGGTGTGACGGGCGTTGTGGATGGCCAGCAGGGTTTCCTGCACGACGTCCTCGACGTCATCCTGCAGATGGACCAGCCGCTTGCGCAGGAAAGCGCGCAGGCGTCCGCTGAGTTCGGCCAGGAATTGGCGATAGGCCACGGCGTCACCGTCGAGACCGGCCAGCAGCAGCGTACGCAGGCGTTCCTCGGCCGGGTGCGAAGGCTTGCCGGGAAGACCGGCCAGGTCACCCGACAAGGCCGGGCCGCCAGTGGCCAACAGGAAAGGACTCTCAGTCATGAGCACGCCGACAGATTACCAACGAAGCAGCCATGGGCCGCACAAGGCGCCTGCCCCCGTCGGCAGCGCCACCCCCAGTACATACCAGACGCCCCAGAACGGCGGCGCCATCTCCACGCAATAAAGTGAATAGACTAGCACGCCCTGGGCACCGGCCACCAAACCGGCCACGGCACCGGCTGCGCGCAGTTGCGTAGGTGCCAGTCCGCGCAGGAACCACAGCATCGTTGCCAGCGTGGGCAGCGACAGCAAGGCCACATTGGCCGAACAGACCTCCCAGCTGCTCCCCAGCAGCAGGTCCAGACGCTGCGAGGGTGGTGCCAGCGCCAGCCAGCTGCCGCCAGCCAGCCACAGCAGGGCCGGCGGCAGCAGCAATCCCGCTGCCGGTGCCAGGCCGATGCGCATGCCAGGCAGTGCCAGCCGGGATGCGGCCAGTTGTCCGGCCAGCAGCGCAGCCAGCGGAAACGAGACCTTCATCCAGAACAAAGGTTGCAGCAGCAGGGTGCGCAGGTCGCTGCGGACCCCATACAGAATGGCCAGCAGCAGCGCCGCTCCCATCAGGCCCAAGGCCAGCGCCACGGCCATGCGCGCGGCCACGTTGCGCACCAGGGTGCGCTGGCCGGGGCCGGCGGAACCTCCGGTGCCGGTGGCCAGCATGTTGACCAGTTCCATCGTTTTCATTCACATCCCCTGTTTCGCCCCTGCGGGCAGACTGCGCAACGGCGCGCTCTCCTGTGTATTCGTTCACAAAACCGTTTGGGTTACAGCAAGCGCGAAAAATATTTCTTCAAAAAATTTTCGATGCGCTGTAACCGGCCAGCCTCCGCCTGCGAATTAACCATCAGACCGGCAGCCTGGCTGCAGCAAATCAGCCTGCGCCGGTCAGTGTCATCTTCCACTTCATTCCATTTCAAGGAGCACACCATGAACCACCGCCTCGTCGCCACCGCCGCCCTGACCCTCGCCACCCTCGCCTCCGGCGCAGCCATGGCGCAAGACAAGCAACCGATGAACAAGACTGCCGTCGAGAAGTGCTATGGCGTTTCCATGGCCGGCCAGAACGACTGCAAGGCTGGTGAAGGCACCACCTGCGCCGGCACGGCCAAGATGGATTACCAGGGCAATGCCTGGAAGAACGTTCCGGCCGGCACCTGCACTTCCATCAAGACCCCGCGCGGCATGGGCTCGCTCAAGCCGATCTGATCCATCCGGAGCCAATGGTCATGACAGCGCACCTCCTCACTGCCGGCCTGGGTCTCAAGCCGCAGCACTTCGATGCGGCCCTGGCCTGCACCACGCCCGGGCTGTGGTTCGAAGTCCATCCGGAGAACTACCTGATGGAAGGCGGCCCCCGACTGGCCTGGCTGCAGGCCATCCGGGAAAGGCATCCGGTGGCCCTGCACGGGGTGTCGCTGTCATTGGCCGGGCCGCAAGCGCCCGATCCCGCTCACCTGCGCCAGCTGGCACAACTGGCCCGACGTATCGAACCGGTACTGGTCTCCGAACACCTGGCCTGGTCACGTGCCGGCGCACACTACCTGCCCGACCTGTTACCCGTGCCGCGCACGACCGAGATGCTGGCGCGCGTGGCCGCCAACATCAGCCGTACCCAGGATGTCCTGCAGCGTCGCATCGCGCTGGAGAATCCTTCTCACTATCTGCGCATGGAAAGGCACAGCTGGAGCGAGCCGGAATTCCTGCAAGAGCTGGTACGCCGCACCGGTTGCGGCTTGCTGGTCGATGTCAACAATGTCCACGTCAGCGCATGCAACCTGGGTATCGATGCCACCGATTACCTCGACCAGTTGCCAGCGGAGGCCATCCTCGAAATCCACCTGGCCGGCCACAGTGCCGACGCCCATCTTCCCGGCCTGCTGGTCGATTCGCATGATGCACCGATCGCGGCCCCGGTATGGGCCTTGTACCAGCATCTGCTGGCCCGTACCGGCCCCCGCCCCACGCTGATCGAACGCGACGGCAACGTGCCGGCCTTCGATGTGCTGCTGGCCGAGCGCGACATGGCCGCTGCATTGCTTCATCCGCTGGTGCTGGCACCAGAGGAGCAGCCCGCATGAATGCCACCGAGAGCCGCTATCACGACGCGTTCCTGCAGGCCCTCCTGAGCGGTCATAGCGACGATCCCGAGATCGGCGCGCTGCTCGCCCAGCCGGCTTTCGCGATCTATCGCAATACCGTCTTCAAGGGCTGCGTCGATGCGCTGCTGGCCAACTATCCCGCAGTGCACCGACTGGTGGGTCGCGCATGGATGGAATCGGCCGCACTGGAGTTCGCGCATCACCACTTGCCACGCCAGGCCAGCCTGATCGCCTATGGCGAAGGCTTTGCCGAATTTCTCGGCACGCTGGAGGCCGCACGCGCCCTGCCCTATCTGCCCGGCATCGCCCTGCTGGATCGCTGCTGGACCGAATCCCACTTGGCCGCCGACCAGCCCGTCCTGGCAGGCGCGGCCCTGCACACCGCACTGGCCGAGGGCCGGGACGTGACCCTGGTCCTGCATGCCGCCTGCCGCTGGCATCACGATGGGCAACATCCGGTCTACACCATCTGGAACGCCAACCGCAACGAAGAAGACGCCACGGAACTGGCCCCGCAATGGTGCGGCGAGGGCGCCCTGCTCACCCGCCCCCACGGCCAGGTGCAATGGCAGGCACTGGGCCCGGGCGGCGGCCGTTTCCTCGATGCCTGTCGCGATGGCTGCGCCATCGCCAGTGCAGCCGACCAGGCGCTGACACACGAGCCCGGGCTGGACCTTGCCCTGCTGCTGGGCCAGCTGGTTCTGGCCGGCGCCTTCACTTCCTTCTATTGAACACCCCCACGGAGACCCTCATGGAACCGCCTCTCACCCTGGAAGCCACGGCCCGGCCGCATACCACCCTCTACACGCGCGCCGCCGACCTGGCCAGCCGCCTCATCAGCGATTCACTGCTGGCCCTGGTGGCACGGCTGTCGATTGCCGCCATCTTCTTCCTCTCCGGCCGGACCAAGGTCAGCGGATGGCTGCACATCAAGGACAGCACCTATGTCCTGTTCCAGGAGGAATATCGCCTGCCGTTGGTACCGCCCGACCTGGCTGCACACCTGGCCACCTATGCCGAACACTTCTTCCCGCTGCTGCTGGTGCTGGGCCTGTTCACGCGCGGCGCGGCGCTGGCGTTGCTGGGCATGACGGCGGTCATCGAGATCTTCGTCTACCCGGATGCCTGGCCAACCCACCTGTCGTGGGCCGGTCTGTTGCTGCTGCTGGTGGCACGCGGTGGTGGTGCCTGGTCACTGGACCGGCGCCTGGGCCTGCACTGATCGAGGGAGACCATCATGTTGACCAGAATGAAGCTGCGCACTGCCCTGCTGCTGGTACTGGGGCTGTTGACCCTGGCGCTGTGGCTGGCGGTGGCCATGGCCTGGCAGGGCGCGCGCTCGGCAAGCCGTGCCACTGCTGCGCTGATCGAACTGTCGGATCGTCACATCCAGCCCCTGCATGACACCGAGCGCCTGTTCCTGACCACCCTGATCAACATGGACAACGCCTACATCAATCTGGTCAAGGGCGATGAAATCAAGTCCAATGACTACAGTCGACGGGCCTCGGCCGCCCTGCAGGAAGCCCGCAAGGCTTTCGACGGCTACCGCCAGGGCCTCACTCCGCAAGCCCTGGCCGAGCCCGAGGCACTGCGTGTCTCGGCGGCCTATGACAGTTACATCAAGGTGTTGAACCAGCGCGAGGTGGCGCTGTATGACGTCTCGCTGGACGACTACGCCGCCGCCACCGTCAGCGCAGAAGCAGCCGATCGCGAATTTGCCGCCACCCTGCGCGCCGTGATCCAGCGTGCGGAACAGGTCAAGGACGGTCTGCGCCAGGCCTCCGAACGCCGCTCGGCCCAGGCCTCGCTACTGGCCGTATCCATGCTGGCGGCCTCCATCCTGCTCATTGGCGTCTGCTGGCTGCTGTTCGACCGCCTGCTGCTGCGACCGCTCAAGCGCGCCGCCGAACATTTCGACCGCATCGCCGACGGTGATCTGAGTCGCCCGGTACAAGGCATCTCCGGCAATGAAATCGGTGTACTCCTGGCCGCATTGCAGCGCATGCAGCGCGGCGTGGCCCGCACCGTCGACGACATCCGCGAGGCCACCCGCGACCTGCATCACGGTGTCGCCGATATCGCCCAGGGCAACGGCGAACTGGCGCAGCGTACGCAGTCCCAGGCCAGTACGCTGGAGTCGACTGCGGCCACCCTGGAACGGCTCTCCGGTGCCGTGCGCAACAATGCCCAGAACGCCGGCCGCACCAATGCAATGGCGGCTGCCGCCGCCCGCGATGCCGAGCGCGGTGGCCAGGTCATGGGCGGCATCGCCGGTGCAATGGCCGAGGTCACGGCAGGGGCAGCACGGATCTCCGACATCGTCAGCGTGATCGACGGCATCGCCTTCCAGACCAACATCCTGGCCCTGAATGCCTCGGTGGAAGCTGCCCGCGCCGGCAGCCAGGGCCGCGGCTTCGCCGTCGTGGCCTCGGAGGTGCGCTCGCTGGCGCTGCGCAGTGCGCAGGCCGCGCGCGAGGTCAAGGACCTGATCGCCACCTCGATCGGCTCGGTCGACCACGCCGCAGAACAGGTCAAGGAAGCCGACCAGGCCATCGTCCAGATCGTGCAGTCGTTCGGCCATGTCATGACCACCGTCAACGAGATCGCCACGGCGACACAGGAACAGGCCGAAGGCATTTCCCAGGTCAGTCTCAGCCTGGCGGACATGGACCGTGCGACCCGGCAGAACGCGACCCTGGTCGAACAGACTGCGGCAGCCGCCGATGCCCTGACCGAACAGGCGGCTACGCTCACGGCGTCGGTGGCCGTCTTCACCCTGGCCGTCCCTGCCGCCATGAGCAGCACAGACACGACCGATGCGCAGACCCTGTCGCTGCCTCGGCTGGCGGTTTCGAGTCAATAAATTCACATCGCCCCGACGATGACACCAAGAGGAGACCCCCCATGACGTCCAGCGGCGCCCTGGAAGAACTGATCGAAGAAAGCTTCACTTCGGCCTTCAACCACCATGCAGCGGGCCGCCTCGATGCGGCCGAAGAAGACTATCGCCTCATCCTCGCCATGGAAGAGCAGCACGCCCCGGCCCAGCATTATCTGGGCGTGCTGCTGCATCAGTGCGGTCGCCACGAGGAAGGATTGGCGCTGATGCACGAGGCCGCGCGCAACGCCCCGCCTGATGCCGACTGGTGCAACGATCTGGGCAATGTTCTGTTCGCCTGCGGACGTTTCGAGGAAGCGGCACCGGCCTATGAACAGGCCCTGGACTTGCGGGCGGCAGATGCGCAACTGTGGACCAACCTGGCCGCAGCGCGGCGCGCCCTGGGCCAGACCGACGCCGCCATCGCCGCCGGCAAGCAGGCCTTGCAGTATGACCCGCACTGCCTGGCCGCCCTGCATCAGCTGGCAGAGCTCTACGCCCAACTGGGGGATCGCATGCAGAGTTCGCGCTACCAGTGCATGGCCTTCGTGCTGCCGCCGCACGAGGGCAAGTCGCGCGAGCTGCTGGCGATCTCTTTCTATTTCCTGGGGCAGATGGAGCAAGCCGCAGAAGTATGCCGGCAATGGTTGCTGGAGGAGCCCGGACACCCCATCGCCAGCCACATGTTTGCCGCCTATGCCGGACTGCCCAGCGACACGGTCCCGCGTGACTACATCGTGCAGCGCTTCGATGACTACGCCGATCACTTCGACAGCAACCTCGTCACGCACCTGGACTACCGTGGGCCGCAAGTGCTGGAGGCGATGCTGCAGGCGGGCCTGGCCGACGCAGCACCGGTCAATGTCCTGGACGCCGGTTGCGGCACCGGCCTGTGCGCGCCGGTACTGGCGCCCTATGCGCAGGCGCTGGAAGGCATCGACCTGTCCCCCAACATGCTGCGCCACGCTGCACGGCATGCACAATACACCGCGCTGGCCGAAGCCGACGCGGTGGAGTGGATGAGGGCTCATCCGGCACGTTATGGCCTGGTCGCGGCCTGCGACGTGCTGATCTACTGTGGCCAACTGGCCTCGTTCTTCGGGGCAGCCGTACAAGCCTTGCAGGAAGGCGGCCACCTGATCTTCACCGTCGAACTGGCGGAGGAAGAACGTGCCACTGGCTACTACCTTCACGCCAGCGGCCGCTTCCGCCACCAGCGCAGCTATGTGCAACAGTGCCTGCAGGAGGCCGGGCTGGCGATGGTGCTGGTGCGCGAGGAAAGCCTGCGCGTGGAAATGCAGCAACCCGTGCCGGGACTGGTCGTCCTGGCACGGCGCTGAGCGGGCAATGCAGATGCGCGTCGGCGAACTCAGAGCACGCTCTGGCCGATGGCTGGCAGCATGTCGGCCGGTTCCGGGCGGCGGGTATAGTCAGGATTGACTTCGGCGTAGACGATCACGCCATCCGGAGCAATCACGTAGCGGGCCGGCATGGGCAGCGTCCAGCTGGGATCGCCATTGAAGGCCGGCAGCTCGTTCTTGAGCGACTGGTAGAGCTGCACCAGGTAGTCCGGCAGCGCAAAACGCAACCCGAAGGCTGCCGCCACCTCATTGCCCGCATCCGAGAGGATGGGGAATGACAGCGCGTTCTGGCGCATGGCCTTGCGGCTATTGGCCGGCAGCTGTGGAGAAATGGCTACCAGGCTGGCGCCGGCCTGCTGCAATTGCGGCAGTGCTTCCTGCAGCGCCTGCAATTCCATGTTGCAGTAAGGGCACCACACGCCGCGATAGAAACTCACCACCAGCGGACCGCGCGCCAGCAGCTCGGCCGACGACACCGGCTTGCCTTCCGGATCGGCGAGCGTGAACTGCGGTGCACGGTCACCGGCCTTGAGCGCCAGCTTTGCTGCGCCCGAGGCGATCAGTTCATCGGTAGCGCGCTGCATGGTGGCAATCACCGGGGCAGGCACGTTGTAGGGCGGCTTGCCGGCCACGAAGTCGGCTTTGAAGGCATCCAGCTTGTCTTGCAGAGTCATGATGAAGCTCCTGTCATTGGTTGGGTTGAGTGCGCTCGGCGGTACGGGTCACCACCGATGAGGCGCATTCTGGTCCCAATGATTCAGGAATGGCAGACAGGTCATGGCTATAATGCTTATTCCAATCAGGAATGAACAAGGCAGATATGGATCGCTTGCTGGCCATGACGGCCTTCGTACGGGTGGTGGAGGCGGGGTCGTTTTCGGGGGCGGCGCGCGTGCTGGGCGTGGGCCAGCCAGCAGTCTCCAAGACGGTGGCGCAGCTGGAGGACAAGCTCAAGGTCAAACTGCTGCTGCGCTCGACCCACGGCCTCACGCCGACCGAAGCCGGGATGCGCTTCTACGAACGTGCGCGCCTGGCCATTCAGGAAGCCGATGAAGCCGAACTGGCTGCCCGCGGGGCCGGGGCGGGCCTGGCCGGACGGCTGCGGATTTCGGCGGCGCCGACCTTTGCACGACTGTTCGTGATTCCGCA
This sequence comes from Herbaspirillum sp. C7C8, assembly GCF_022627875.1. NCBI lineage: Bacteria > Pseudomonadati > Pseudomonadota > Betaproteobacteria > Burkholderiales > Oxalobacteraceae > Herbaspirillum > Herbaspirillum sp. C7C8. Next base: position 13,164 of record NZ_JABXGG010000006.1, on the reverse strand, counting down.
TCTGCCGCTGTTCCTGGCACGTCACCCGGGCCTGGAAGTAGATGTGATCCTGGACGACCGCACCATCGACCTGATCGCCGAGGGTATCGACGTCTCGCTGCGCATGGGCAGGCTGGCCGATTCGGCCAGCGTGGCGCGCAAGCTGGCCACGACCCGACGTTCGGTCCTGGCGACCCGGGCCTATCTGGAGCGGGCCCCGGCACCGCGCGTACCGGCCGACCTGAGCGCACACGAGACCCTGGTCATGAGCCAGCTGGACAATGTCTGGACCTTCACTCGCGCAGGGAGCGAAGTGTCGGTCATGGTCAGGGGACGAGTGCGTTTCAACGCTGCCGAAGGCATCCGCGCCGCCGTCCTGGCTGACATGGGTCTGGCCATCGCGTCGGACTGGATGTTCGCCCCCGAACTGGCCGCCGGCAACGTGGTACGTCTGCTGGAAACATGGTCCCTGCCGGAGATCGCCTTGTGGGCGGTCTTTCCCACGGGCAGACTGGCCAGCGCAAAGGCGCGCGCCTTTGCCGACTTCGTGGAAGAAATCATGCTGCAAGAGCAAACCGCGAACTGATGCACGACGGACATCGTCAGCTTGGTAACGATCCTGCGTCGTGTCGTGGCAACTCTTACCGATTAAGCATGCCGCTACGGCAACGCAGCGGCGAAAAGCATATCCACCATGCAACTTCCCCGCAGAAAGCTTCATTTTTTGTTGCACTTTTCGACCAAGGTACAGTCGTAGCTCCATTCGGCATGGCTTAGAATAGCCCAAGCTCACGACGTAATCGATTGGACCGTACCGGCCTGCAGCGCGATGAATCCCCGCTCTTCATTGCCCGCCAGACATCCCCGGTACGACATCTGAAAAGGAAAACGGAATGACGCAGTCTCCCAAAAATATCTCGGCCCTGATGTGTGAGCTCAGCGTGGCGCTGGCGGAACTGTCGGAGAAGATGAGCAATCTCTCGGTCACGCTGGAAAACACCTATCTGCAATCCGACGCCCCGGAACCGGCCGCCCTGATGGAAGCCGCCCGGGAAACCATCGACAAGGCGCGCAACGGCTGAGCGGGCGCTTCGACCTCACCGGGTCTCAAGCTCCTCTCAACTCCCTTCCACCTCACCGGCAGCCGGATCCACTCCGGTCTGCCCGGCCAGCCGCACAGCACGCCAGGGCATCAACTCCCCCACGCTCCGCTCAGAAATCGTATTTCAGCTCGGCAAAGACCGTGCGCTGCGGGAAGGGATGGAACAGGAAATAATCCCGGTTGGTCAGGTTGTCCACGCCCAGCGCTGCGCTCCAGTGACGGTCGATGCGATAGCGCACACGGGCGTCGAAGACGGTATAGCCATCAAAGCCCTGATAGGTGTGGGTGTTGATGTCGGTATTGTCGACGGTGGCATAGACCCGTCCGCTGTAACGTCCCGCCAGCGTATAGGTCCAGCGGTCATCGGGCTTGTAGCTGGCCACCAGGGTGGCGCGCCATTCGGGTACATAGGGCGTGCGCTTGCCGACCGAGGTGGCGCCGGCCGTGGTGGCCACATAGCTGCTGTTGTCCAGGATACGGGCATCCACCCATGTCACGCTGCCATTGAGAGAGAAGCCGCGCATGAACAGATCGTTGCGCTCGAAGGCGGCCTCGATGCCGCGCTGGCGCGTGCGATCCACGTTCTGCGTGAAGGAGGCCACGCCGCTGCCGATGGTCGAGGTCTGCGAGATCAGCGCATCGGATACCCGCTCTTCAAACAGCGACACGCGCCATTTACCCCGCCCTTGCGGCAACTGCTTCTCGATGGCCAGTTCGGTGGACCAGACTTTCTCCGGTTTGAGATTGGGATTGGCCTGCAGATAGACGCCATTGAGCAGCACGTTCTGGTACAGCTCGCCCACGGTCGGGAAGCGCAATGCGCGGCCACTCGAAAGTGTCGCCATCCAGTCGTCGGCAAAGGCCCAGGCCAGCGAAGCCTTGGGCGAGAGCCCGTTGTGACTGACCTGCGGCTGGTTCACCGCAAAGACGGTATTGCCCGAGGTCGACACATTGCGTCCATCGAAAGCGCGCCACCATTCGTAACGCGCCCCCAGCGTGGCCTTGAGCGCTGGAGCAAGATGCCACACATCCTGTGCCCACAGCGCCGAGGTCTCGGTCTTGCCGCGCGAGTCCGAGGCCAGCGTGCCATTGCCGCCGCTGATCCAGTTGCTGGTATTCCAGGTGGGCGTGGCCAGGGTATAACGATCCACATGCGCACCGAAACTGACGACCTGGGCACTCCCCGCAGGGCGCCAGATGCCCTTGGCGTCGACCGTGCTCCAGCCGGTGCCGCTGGCATCGGCAATGGTACCGGCGCCGCCGCTCTGGCCGGCCGGGAAGGCTGTGGTAGAGGTGCGGGTCAGGTCGCGCGACGCCGACAAGGTCGAGGCGGCCACTTGCCAGTCCCACTGACCACCGGTCTTGCTGCGCAGCTCCAGCGACTGCATCCATTGCTGCTGGTCCACGTCATTGCTGGCGAAGCTGCTGGTATAGACCGTGGCGCCACTGGCATTGTTCAGGAAACTCTGCGGATTGGCATGGGCCTGGTTCTGCCAGAAGCCCAGCGTATAGGTCGCCGTGAGCGCCGGCGTGAAGTCATAGGAAACCTTCAGCCGCGCCGTATCCTGCACGGTGTGGGTGAGATTGCCGGCCCCCAGCACGTAGAGATTCTTGCCCGTGCGATCCTGCGTCGGCACCGCTCCGGTGGTGCCGGCTGGTGCACTGGCGGCGGTGATGTAGGTCACCGGCTGCGAATAGCTGTCCAGGTGATTGACCGAGAAGCGCCAGGCCAGGGCCCCGCTGCGATTACCCAGACCGACGTTGTATTCCTGTGCGCGATAGGTGCCGGAAGCGCCGTAATGGCTGAAATCCTGCTGCGCGTATTGCGCCTTGATGCTGGCCTCGAACTGCTGTGGCATGCGCGTGGTGATCTCGGTCACGGCACCGTAGGAGTTGCCCGGATACTCGGCCGCGAAGGGGCCATACATCACGTCGATGCGCTCGATCTCTTCCGGTGCCACCATGAACCAGCGTGGCGAACCATTGCCGTTGTTGTTGTTCACCAGCGCCGAGAGCAGGATGCCATCGGCATAGATCAGGCTGCGCGCGCTGGCGTTTACACCCGTGGTGCGGGTGGCCAGCGGCGACTGGGTATCGCCGATGTAGCGCTTGCGCACCGACAGGCTGGGCAGATACTTGAGCGCATCCGAACTGTCGGTGACGTTGATGCTGTCGGCGGCCGTGTCGGCAGTGACGCTGGCCGTGGTCTGCGGCAACTGCTTGCGCTCGGCGACCGATCCGCTGCCGTGCACCTCGACGGTCGGCAAGGCCGTTGGCTCGCTGCTGGCAGTCTCGCTCCCGGTTTGCTGTGCCAGTGCACTGCCGCTCCAGGCGCACAGCACCGCCAGGAGCAAGGGCGAGGGACGCAGATCAATGAACCGGGAAGATGACTGCGACTGCGACGGCGACAGCGAGCGAGATGACGAGGATGGGGAAGAAACAAGCAGCGTGTTCATGGCGAGGATGTCCGGACTTTTCTTGGTATCGTGAGGGAAGCGCGCGCAGCCGCACCCGCGACCGCCGTGACGTTCGCACTCCCTGTTTTTTTCATCGGCGCAATCTATCACGCAGCTTGTGCGCCGCGCTCCGGCCAGTCTGCTGCCGGCCGGCAAGAGCGCGCCGCATGCCCGAAAAAAAATCCTTTGCACACAAGCAGTTAGCCACGCCGACCGACAAAAAAAATGGGCTGCGACATATTGCCGCAGCCCGCAAATACAACAGAGAGGAGGTGAGATTGGACCCGATTTCCGGGCCCCTTCCCTTAATCCAAATCAAATGCGCTGCGCGCATGCGAGCGCGTCTACCGTCGCGCAAAACATCCGGAGCAGCGATCACAATCACGACAAGACCAAGCCCGCGCACCCGCTGTAGCGGAGCAGCTCGCCGCCACCACGCACGATCTTTGCAAGGCGCTGCCCCATGGCCAGCTGTCCGTCCACCGTCCAAACAGGGTATGATCGCTACCCGCCTGAGCACGGCCGGGTCAATGCGAGTCAATGCTTCGCAGGCGGCCCGTCCGTGCCACGCCAGCGACGCCGTGCTCACCGGCCGCGTCAGCACGATCCGCTTCACCCGCATCACCAGGAGAACCCCCATCCATGCTTCGCCGCAACCCTTCCGGCCATCGGCCCCAAGTCCACGAATCTGCCTATGTCGACCACACCGCCATCCTGTGCGGCAAGGTGATCGTGCATGAGAATGTCTTCATCGGCCCCTATGCCGTGATCCGCGCCGACGAAGTCGATGACCAGGGCGAGATGGAGCCCATCGTCATCGGTGCCCATTCCAACATCCAGGATGGCGTGGTGATCCACTCCAAGTCGGGCGCTGCGGTCACCATCGGCGAGCGCACCTCGATTGCCCATCGCGCCATCGTGCATGGTCCCTGCTCGGTGGGCGATGGTGCCTTCATCGGCTTCAACAGCGTGCTCTTCAATTGCAGCATCGGCGCCGGTTGCGTGGTGCGCCACAATGCCGTGGTCGACGGTTGCGACCTGCCGCCGGGATTCTACGTGCCGTCCACCGAACGGATCGGACCCAAGACCGACCTGGCCACCATCCCGCGCGTAACGGTGGCCGCCTCGGAATTCTCCGAAGATGTGGCCCGCACCAACAATGAGCTGGTGCGCGGCTACAAGCAGTTGCAGAACGAGTTCTGAACCCTGCCTCCTGCCGATGACATAAAAAAAATCCGGCTTCTGGCGTGAAGACCGGATTTTTCATTTATCGCTTCAGTCGATGATTCAGGCCCCTCCCATCAACTGCCGCGATAAGTGGAATAGGCCCAGGGCGAGACCACCAGCGGCACATGATAGTTCTGGCTGGCATCGGCCACGCCGAAGGCGATCACCACCTCATCGACGAAACGCGGTTCCGGCAGGCTCACGCCCTGCCCCACAAAATATTCGCCGGCGGCAAATACCAGCTCGTACTTGCCGGGCAGCAGGGCCTCACCTTCCAGCAGCGGCGCATCGCAACGGCCATCGCTGTTGGTGACGGCATGCTTGAGCAGTGTCTTGCCCTCGGCAGTGACCGCGTAAAGCGCCAGCTTCACGCCCGCGCCCGGCTTGCCCTTGGTGATATCCAGCACGTGCGTGCTCAGTTTGCCCATGTTGCTGTCCTTTCCCTTTGTGATAGATGAGTCGTCCTGGGGACCGATGATATACCGCCACCCGCCGATGCCTATACGAGTGCGCTTATACCGGCCATCCTCGCAGCGGACATAATGCCTTACCGCGTCACCCCCTGCCAAACCGGAGTCCACATCCGGTGCGCGGATCACGGCTGCGGCATCAAGGCCAGAAAATCCTAAATCATTTATATCAATAAACATCCATCACTGGAGGAGGCACCATGCCCATTTCATCCCTGCGCCGACACGGCCTGCTTGCCGGCGTTCTGCTCGTGACCGGCGGCAGCACGCTGGCCGCCGACTGGTCCGACAATTCGATCGGCTATCGTTACGGCACCCGCTTTGCCGAACCCTACAATTCGCAGGACATCAGCAAGAACATCCTCAACTTCCAGCATGCCAGCGGCTACAAGTACGGCACCAATTTCCTCAACGTCGACCTGCTGATGTCGGACCGCAAGGATGACAACGCCCAGGAAGCCTATCTCACCTATCGCCATACGCTGGACCTGGGCAAGATCAGCGGCCGCGATCTGTCCTTCGGACCGGCGCGCGGCGTGGGCCTGACGCTGGGCCTGGACTGGAACACCAAGAACGACAACAGCTACGCCTCCAAGAAGCGCATGTGGGTCATCGGCCCGACCCTGATGATGGATGTGCCGGGCTTCCTGAACGTGAGCGTGCTGGCACTGTTCGAGAGCAACCAGCCCAAGGGCGTCAGCAGCCGCTACCGCTATGACACCCACCCGATGCTGAACCTGGCCTGGGGCATTCCCCTGGGTACATCCGGTTGGGCCTTCGAAGGCTACATGAACTACATCGCCGCCAAGGGCAAGAACGAGTTCGGCGGTGCCACCGCCCCCGAACTGAACTTCGACGGGCAGCTCATGTACGACGTCGGCACCGCCATGGGCCTGGGCAAGAACACCTTCCGTCTGGGGCTGGAATACCAGTACTGGCGCAACAAGTTCGGCAACCCCGGCAACGTCCCCGGCTCGCTGGCGAAGACGCCGATGGTACGTGCCGAATATCACTTCTGATCCGCGCCTGATCCGCGCCTGATCCACGCCTGATCCACGCCTGATCCGCCCAGGGGGGCTCATTCTTTTCTTCCAGGATTCAGACGATTCTGATTGAAAAAAAATCGAGTTCCCCGATTCAAATAGCGCGCTTTAAAACTCCTGCAAAAAATCGAAATTTTCAGGAGTTCTTTTTTTCGCCCCGCTTCCTATACTCGTCAGGATCCGTTCCCGGCATGTCTGTCCGCCCGGCCGGATATTCCTGACCTCTCCCCGCCAGCCCTTGCCCGACCGCGCTTCCCGCTTTTCTGCATGAAGCTTCATATCGCGCCGGATACCGCTCTTCGCCAGCCCAGAGTTTTCGCAACCCTTACTCTCGGAACCTGACATGAGCTTCATCAAGAGCCGCAAGCACCCTATCTCCACTCCTTCCACCCCTTCCGCTGCCTCCACTCCTTCCACCCCTTCCGCTGCCTCCACGCCTTCCTGTCTCACGGCTGCCATCGCCGGCGCCCTGCTGCTGCCGGTGGTCGCTGCGCAGGCCCAGTCACCCCGTGCGCAACTGCCTGCCGTGCAGGTCGATGCCCTCAAGGACTCACCCTACAAGGCCGAGCAATCGGCCTCACCCAAGTACAGCCAGCCGCTGGTGGACACCCCGCAGACCCTGCAGATCCTCAAACGTCCGCTGATGGAACAGCAAGGTGCCACGACCCTGACCGAGGTCCTGCGCAATACCCCCGGCGTGGGCACATTCTTCCTCGGCGAGAACGGCAGTACCAGCACCGGTGATACGGTCTACATGCGCGGCTTCGACGCCTCCAGCAATATCTTCGTGGACAACGTGCGCGACCTGGGCGCCATCTCGCGTGACGTCTTCAACCTGCAGCAGGTGGAAGTTCTCAAGGGCGCCGCCGGTACCGACAACGGACGCGGCTCGCCGACCGGGGCCATCAACCTGGTCAGCAAGCAACCCGAACTGACCGACGCGGTGACGGCCAGCGGCACCTATGGCAGCTGGAACCAGAAACGCCTCACCGTCGACTGGAACCAGGTGCTGGTCCCCGAGCAGGGCCTGGCGCTGCGCCTGAACCTGATGAAGCAGAACAGCGGTGTACCTGGCCGTCACGAAGTCCACAGCCGCCGCGACGGCTTCGCCCCCTCGCTGGCCTGGGGCCTGAACACGCCGACCCGCATCTATTTCAATTACCTGCACGTGGAGCAGCACAACCGGCCCGATGGCGGCGTGATCACCCTCGGCCTGCCCGGCTACAGTTCGCCTGATCTTGCTCGACCTTTCATCTCCCGTGCACCCAAAGTGAATCCGAGCAATTACTACGGCCATCGCGATGATTACGACCGGGTCAATGCCGACATGTACACGCTGCGGGTGGAGCACGATATCGCCCCCGAACTCAAGCTGCACAACACCACCCGCTACGCCCGTACCGACCAGGATTACCGTCTGGCCTCCTTCATCGCCACCGGATCCGACCGCGGCCGCTTCAAGACCGGCATCATCACGCCTTCGGCCACTGATCGCAGCAGTTGGCTGCTGGCGCGCAACATCGTTACCCGGCGCGATCAGGCCAACGAAATCATGAACAACCAGACCCATGTCACGACGCAATGGCAGACCGGGCGGATCCGTCATGCGCTGGTCGGCGGGCTAGAATTGACGCGTGAACGCCAGCGCTCGCTGTCCTTTGGTACGGACGGCTTCCGCCCCTATGCCAACCTGTACCAGCCGAATCCGCACTTTGACGAATCAGCGGTGCGCATCAGAACCACCGGCAGCAACGAAGGGCAGACCGATACCGTCTCGCTGTACGTGCTGGACACCCTCAAGTTCAACGAGCGCTGGTCGCTCAACCTGGGGCTGCGCGAGGACCATTACCGCAGCTCCTTCACCGGCATCGCCTCGGGCAGCCTCACGCAACTCTCGAGCTCGGGCAATCTGCTGAGCTGGAAGCTGGCGGCTGTCTTCAAGCCCACCAGCTACAGCAGCGTCTATGCCCTGCTGGCAACATCGCAGCAACCGCCGGGCGGCAACAATATCACCCTCAGCGCCAGCCGCCGGAACCCGTCGCACCCCGACTACGCGCCGCAAAAGACCCGCACCGCCGAGCTCGGCACCAAGTGGGATCTGCTCAATCGTCGCCTGGCCGTGACCGGGGCGCTGTACCGTACCGACGTGAGCAACGAAATCGAGGCAGGAACGCTGGCCGATACCTACTTCCAGATCGGAGAGAAACGTACCGACGGCGTGGAGCTGGGCGTCACCGGCGAGATCACCCCTGACATTTCGCTCACCGCCGGCTATAGCCGCATGAACAGCCGGGTCAATCAGGGACGTGTGGCCACCGCCAGCGGCGAAAACTATCTGGCCTACACACCGCGTCAGTCCTTCACCTCATGGGCGACCTGGCGCGCGGCACCGGGCCTGGCGCTGGGTGGAGGTCTGCGCTACACCGACGGCCTGCTGCGCGGCACGGACACCAATGCCGTGGGCACGCCCACCCGCACCGATGCCTACTTGCTGGTCGATGCCATGGCCAGCTACGCGATCAACAAGACGGTGGAGCTGCAGTTCAATGTCACCAACCTGTTCAACAAGCAATACGCCGCCGCCATCAACAAGAGCGGCTACCGCTATACCCCAGGCGGTGCGCGTGCCGTCTCGCTGACGGGCAACTTCCGCTTCTGATGACTTCCTCCGGTGGCGGCGTTCTGCCGCCACTGCCCCCCCGTCTCCCCTTCCTGCAACGCCTTCCTGCAAATCATTTATCACGTTGACCAAAACGGCAGGAGCACGGTGTATTTTCCTCACCACATGCCGAGCCATCCTGCCGATGCCCGCCATGCCCGAGCCCGCGCGGACCATCGGACTGCTGACCGCATCCGACCGGCTGTGACAATGGACTACATGCCAACTTTTTCAGGAATAAGAATCACTTTTATTTTCAATATGTATATAATTGTAAGCATCCTGATTCAATTCGTTACAAAAAAGACCGATACGGGATACACAAAAAGACAACCTCGCCAGCCATTGCGGCGGAGCCTGCCAGGTCATTTCTGACCACGCGATTGCCCGTTCGACTCGTAGCCAGCCAAGAGAACCCTCAACAATTTCTCTCGGAACCAAGCCATGAGTTACATCAAGAGCCGCAAGCACGCACAACCCGCGTTTGCCTCGACCCGCCTGTCTGCTGCCGTTGCCGGCGCCCTGCTGCTGCCCGCCGTGGGCGTGCATGCCCAGACCAGCAGCGCTCTGCCCAAGGTCGAAGTGACCGCCACCCAGGAATCGGACTACAAGGCTGACAAGGCTTCCTCGGCCAAGTACAGCCAGCCGCTGGTCGATACCCCGCAGACCCTGACCGTGATCAAGAAGCAGCTGATCGACCAGCAAGGCGCCACCACCCTGACCGAAGCCCTGCGCAACAGTCCTGGCGTGGGCACCTTCTATCTCGGCGAGAACGGCTCGACCAATACCGGCGACGCCATCTACATGCGTGGCTTCGACAGTTCCAGCGCCATCTTCGTGGACAACGTGCGCGACCTGGGTTCGATCTCGCGCGACATGTTCAACATCCAGCAGGTGGAAGTCCTGAAGGGACCGGCGGGGACCGACAATGGCCGTGGCTCGCCGACCGGCTCGATCAACCTGGTCACCAAGCAGGCCGAGATGAGCAACTTCTTCAATGCCTCGGCCACCTACGGCAGCTGGAACCAGAAGCGCGCCACCGCCGACTGGAACAAGGTGGTCGATGAAGAACGCGGCATCGCCCTGCGCCTGAACCTGATGAAGCAGGACAGCGGCGTACCCGGCCGTCACGAAGTCAAGAACGACCGCTGGGGCGTGGCGCCCTCGCTGGCCTTCGGCCTGAACAGCCCGACCCGCGTATTCCTGAACTACCTGCATATCGACCAGGACAACGTTCCCGATGGCGGCGTACCGACCATCGGCCTGCCCGGCTACACCTCGCCGGACAGCTCACGTTCCTTCCTGAGCGGTGCGGCGCGTGTGGATTCGTCCAACTTCTACGGCCTCTCGGGCGACTACGACAAGGTCACCTCCGACATGTTCACGGCGCGTGTGGAGCATGACTTTTCCTCCGACGTCAAACTGCAGAACACCACCCGCTATGCCAAGACCAGCCAGGATTACCTGCTGACCTCCTTCATGGGAACCTCGGCCAACCTGGTTACCCCGTCGGCCAGCAATCCATCGGCGTGGACCATTTCGCGTTCCAATCCGACGCGCAAGGACCAGAGCAACGAGATCATCACCAACCAGACCAACATCACCGCCGACCTGCAGGCGGGAGGACTCAAGCACACCCTGGTGGGCGGGGTGGAATTCACCGAAGAAAAGCAGCATGCCCTGTCCTTCACCCGTAGCGGCACGCTCTCGGTGGCCAACCTGTACAACCCGAATCCGAACGATCCCAAGACCTACACGATGACGGCCACCGGCTACAACGACGGCAAGACCGACACCGTCTCGGCCTACCTGTTCGACACCATCAAGTTCAATGAGCACTGGGCGATCAATGCCGGCATCCGCGAGGACCACTACCGCACCACGTACTACGCCAACGCCGCCGGCACCATCACCAACCTGTCGACCTCGGGCAACCTGTTCAACTGGAAGCTGGCCGCCATCTACAAGCCCACCGACTACAGCAGCATCTACGCGCTGTATGCCACGTCGCAGCAGCCGCCGGGCGGCAGCAACTTCGCCCTGTCGGCCTCGGCCAACAGCGCTGCCAACAGCAACTACGCACCGCAAAAGACCAAGACTTCCGAGCTGGGCACCAAGTGGGATCTGCTGAACAAGAAGCTGGCCGTCACCGCCGCCCTGTTCCATACCGAAGTGACCAATGAAGTCGAGCGCGATCCGACCTCGCTGCAATACTTCCAGACCGGCAAGAAGACCGTGCAGGGCATCGAACTGGGCGTGACCGGTGACGTGACCAGCAATCTGTCGCTGGCGGCCGGCTATACCTGGATGGACACCAAGGTCGACAACGGCGCCATCGTCACCGCCTCCGGTGACAACAACCTGGCATACACCCCCAAGCAGGCCTTCACCTCGTGGGCGTCCTATCGCCTGCCGCATGGCTTCACCGTGGGGGGTGGTGCGCGCTACGTCAGCTCGCTGCTGCGCGGCACCGATAGTGCCGTCGGCACCCCCAAGTACGCCAACAGCTACTGGGTCTTCGACGGCATGATGGGTTACGTGGTGAACAAGAACGTCGATCTTCAGTTGAACATCTACAATATTTTCGACAAGGACTACGTAGCGGCCATCAACAAGAGCGGCTATCGTTATACCCCGGGCACGCCGCGTTCGGTGGCACTGACGGCCAACTTCAAGTTCTGAGACAGCGCCTCGCGATGACTTGATCTGCCTCAGTTGCGTCACTGCCGGTCTTGCTTAAAGTGAGGCTGCCCACTGAGTCCAGTCATGGATCAGCCAGACTTGACGGCCCCTCCTTCACGGGAGGGGCCTTTTCATTAGCGACAGGAGAAATTCATCATGATGCTGCACATCCCCGCCGTTCTCAGCGCCGACCAGGTGCGCCACATCCGCAGCGAGCTCGACCGTGCCGGCTGGGTCGATGGCCGCGAGACGGTGGGCGACCAGGGCGCGCGCGTCAAGCGCAACCGGCAGTTGCCGGAGCACTCGCCACTGGGTTTCCAGCTGGGCGAGATCATCCTCGACGCATTGCGCCGCAACCCGCTGTTCTTTGCCGCCGCCCTGCCCAAGAAGACCATGCCGCCGCTGTTCAACAGCTATGAGGGCGGCGAACATTACGGCCTGCACGTGGATGGTTCGGTGCGCAACCTGCCCAACGCAGCGGGCAGCCTGCGTACCGATGTGTCCTCCACGCTGTTCCTGTGTGATCCGGACGAATACGAGGGCGGCGAACTGGTGGTCGTCGATACCTATGGCACCCACGAAGTGAAGCTGCCAGCGGGCGACCTGATCGTCTATCCCTCCACCAGCCTGCACCGGGTGGAACCGGTCACGCGCGGGGCGCGCGTGTGCTCCTTCTTCTGGACCCAGAGCATGATCCGCGACGACTGGAAGCGCAGCATGCTCTTCGAGCTGGATCGCAACATCTACAGCCTGCGCCAGAAGCTGGGCGATAGTGAGGAAGTGGTCGGGCTGACCGGGCACTATCACAATCTGTTGCGACAGTGGGCCGATGTCTGATTTCCAACAATTTTTTATTTGATTTATATCGTTGACGCAAATTTGACGTTCCCGTCATGCCAGCAACCAAGGGCCGTCCGGTGTTACCCGGACGGCCCTTGTGCTTTCCGTCAGCATCGCATCAGACGAAGCGCCCGATCGCTGCCATCACCGCCTGCCGCACCGATCCGCTGACCACGAAGTCATGCGCTGCCTGCACGTCATCATGGAACCAGCGATCGCCCTCCAGGCAGGCCGGAATCTGTCGACGGATCTCCTCATACGCCGCCTGCGTGCCCTGTCCCAGCATGAAGTCCTTGAGCAGTTCTTCGGTCATGGTCAGCGCCTGCGCGGCCAACAGCATTTCCACGCCGACGATGTATTGCGTGTTCTGCACCACCGTCATGGCCTTGCGCGCGCACCAGGTCGAATTGGAAATATGGTCTTCGCTATTGCCCTTGGAGGGGATGCTGTCGACGCTGCCCGGCATGCAGAGGGTACGGTTTTCCATCACCAGCGAACTCATCGAACATTGCACCACCGGATAACCGGTGTTGACACCACGCACGCCGCTCATCAGGTTGCGGGGCAAACCCCACGACAGCGTGGGATCGATCAGCCGCGCGATGCGGCGCTCGCAGATGCTGCCCAGATCCGTGATGGCCATGGCCAGCAAGTCCATGGCCTGCGCCAGATACTGGCCGTGGAAGTTGCCACCGGAAATGATTTC
>NZ_JABXGG010000069.1:0-276 GCF_022627875.1 Herbaspirillum sp. C7C8 | reverse complement strand
AACGGCTCGCCGATGCCTGCGCTGTGCGCGCGGATCAGTTGCGTCTGGAACAGCTCGATGTGCTCGACCTTGATGCGCGTGTCCTTGAGCAAGCCCACACCGGTGTTGAAGCTGTACATCATGGGGGCTTCATCGTGCATCCAGGTGGATTCGATGTAGTCGCGGCTTTGCTTGAGCGCGCTGCGCGAGGAATCGGCCAGTGCAACCTTCAGGTGCGGGGCGCGGGCCACGCTGAGGACTTGCGCGGCGGTGAGGTTGAAGCCGTCGATGGTGATG
>NZ_JABXGG010000068.1:0-280 GCF_022627875.1 Herbaspirillum sp. C7C8 | reverse complement strand
GTACCGAACAGAACACGGTGACGCAACGCGGCTCCACCGCTACCTCCGGCGGCAACATGAGCATCGGTGCCAAGGGAGAGGGAGCCAACAGCAACATCACCATTGCGGGCAGCGACATCAATGCCAAGGGCAATCTGGCGCTCAAGGCGGATAACGATATCAATCTCATCGCTACTCAAAACACGGATGAACAGCATAGTGATCGGTCGTCGTCGTCATGGGGAGTTGGCGTTACTGCGCAGTTTGGTACCAAGACCCAGTTTGGTTTTACGGCCAACGC
>NZ_JABXGG010000067.1:0-284 GCF_022627875.1 Herbaspirillum sp. C7C8 | reverse complement strand
GTGCTGGGCGGTATCGGCCACATCCCTGGCGTGGTGCTGGGTGGCGTGATCCTGGCGGCGCTGCCGGAAGTGCTGCGTCACGTGGTGGAACCGCTGCAGATGGCCATTTTCGGCAAGGTGTGGATCGATGCCGAAGTGCTGCGCCAACTGCTCTACGGCCTGGCCATGGTGGTCATCATGCTGACCCGCCCGGCCGGTCTGTGGCCTTCGCCGCGCCATGAAGATCGTCCCGAAGCGGACCATACCAAAGTCGGTACCGCCGGCGAAGTCAAAGCCTAAGCCTT
>NZ_JABXGG010000066.1:0-294 GCF_022627875.1 Herbaspirillum sp. C7C8 | reverse complement strand
TGACAAGCTGACCTTGAGTGCGGGCCGCGATGTGGTGATCCGCAGTACCAGCGTCACCACCGCCAATGCCACCACCATGGGCAGCAACATCGATCAGGTGGCCAGCGTCAGCGGCAAGGACGTGGTGCTGCTGGCCGGCCGCGATCTGCAAGCCGATGCTGCCGTCATTGCCGCCAGCGGCGACGCCACGCTCTCGGCAGGAAGGGATGTGCGTCTTGGTGTGATCCAGGAGTATTTCCGGCAGGAGATCCGCTGGGCCGATGACAAGGGCGGCAGCAACTGGGTCAGCCGCTT
>NZ_JABXGG010000065.1:0-307 GCF_022627875.1 Herbaspirillum sp. C7C8 | reverse complement strand
GGAGGTTGACGGGATCGAACCGACGACCCCCTGCTTGCAAAGCAGGTGCTCTCCCAGCTGAGCTAAACCCCCGAAACCTTGGTGGGTCTGGTTGGGCTCGAACCAACGACCCCCGCGTTATCAACACGGTGCTCTAACCAGCTGAGCTACAGACCCGCTTGGATCAGTATCAGTAGCCAGTCAGTGACCTTGTGTCACGGACCGCGCTTCACCAAATAACTGTTCTTGATTTACAGCCGATAAGTGTGGACGCTTAACTTCGTGCGCACTCTAGAAAGGAGGTGATCCAGCCGCACCTTCCGATACG
>NZ_JABXGG010000064.1:0-309 GCF_022627875.1 Herbaspirillum sp. C7C8 | reverse complement strand
GCCGATCATTACACCGGCTTTGTTCATCTCGCTTTCTCCGTCATCCTCATGCGGCGCTATTTATGAAATGAGTTCTAATTGTTCTACCAGATCTCTGAATCGATGTTCCCTGCCATCACTGGCTAGACGAAGAAGGGGGAGCATGATGGACTGATAATTGGGGATGGGCATTCTTTGCGATATGAATTTGGATTTTGGTTGATTATATATACCAATTGACCTTGCGCCACTTTTGACCCTACCCCAATAAATAGTACCGCTTAGAAATAGAAATTCCGGCATGCTTTTGATCTCAAAAAGAGGAGTCAT
>NZ_JABXGG010000063.1:0-319 GCF_022627875.1 Herbaspirillum sp. C7C8 | reverse complement strand
GTGGCATTGGCGGTGGTGACGCTGGTACTGCGGATCACCACATCGCGGCCCGCACTCAAGGTCAGCTTGTCATTGGCGCTGATGACGCCACCGGCATGCTCGATATCGGTGGTGGCTGCGACACGGACATCGCCCCCATCGATACTGCCGCCGAGATTACGGACGTTGTCCGCGCGCAGCGTCACGCCCGCACGCGCGGCAATGGTGCCGCCCCGATTAATGATGTCCTGCACGCTCTGTATCACCACCTCATTACCGGCGATCAGGGTCTGTCGGCCACTGACACGCAGATTCGACGGCTGCAGATAGACTTGCGGCA
>NZ_JABXGG010000062.1:0-320 GCF_022627875.1 Herbaspirillum sp. C7C8 | reverse complement strand
CGCATGCGTTGGCCGCGATACATCACTTCGGCCTCATCGAATCCGGCAATGGCCGCCGCCAGATAAGCCAGCGGCGCCAGATCTCCTGAGGCACCGACTGAACCCTTCTGCGGCATGATCGGATGAATACCGGCATTGAGGAAGGCCAGCAGGCGGTCCACCACTTCCACGCGCGGCGCGGAATAATTCGATGCGAAGGCATTGGCCCGCAGCAGCATGGTGGCGCGACTGACTTCTTCCGAGAACGGCTCGCCGATGCCTGCGCTGTGCGCGCGGATCAGTTGCGTCTGGAACAGCTCGATGTGCTCGACCTTGATGCG
>NZ_JABXGG010000061.1:0-326 GCF_022627875.1 Herbaspirillum sp. C7C8 | reverse complement strand
GTTTCTTCACCACGCACTGAAACCACCCATCATCCCTCACCCAGATAAGCCGCCTTCACCCGCGGATCATCCAGCATCTGCTGCGCCTGCCCTTCCATGGTAATCAGGCCCGACTCCATCACATAGCCGCGATGCGCCGCTTCCAGCGCCAGCTTGGCGTTCTGTTCCACCAGCAGGATGGTGATGCCCTGCGCCGACACATTGCGGATCACTTCAAAGATCTTCTCCACCATGATCGGCGACAGACCCATCGACGGCTCATCCAGCAACAGCAGCTTGGGATGGCTCATCAGCGCACGCGCCATCGCCAGCATCTGCTGCTCGCC
>NZ_JABXGG010000060.1:0-329 GCF_022627875.1 Herbaspirillum sp. C7C8 | reverse complement strand
GCCATCAGCGGCCAGAAGTTGCCGACGGCACGTGGGGGAGCCGGTATGGTGGCACCGGCATCGTGGAAGTTTTGCACGCTGGTCTTGGCCCTCGCACTGACCTGGCAAAGCGTGGCACATGCGCAGATCCTGATAGACCGCAACGCGCCGCGCGAAGAGCAGCCGGTGGTGGTCAAGGCGGCCAATGGCGTGCCGGTGGTGAACATCCGGCAGCCCAACGCCAAGGGCCTGTCGGTCAACAGCTACCGGCGTTTTGATGTGGATGGTCGGGGAGTCATCCTCAACAACGCGGGCGGCTCCAGCAAGACCGAACTGGGCGGCTACATCGC